>SXHT01000081.1 GCA_005773095.1 Planctomycetaceae bacterium | reverse complement strand
GTTGCTGTTCCGTTCCCTAGAAACAGGTGACTGGTCGGTTCTGGCCTCGTCGCTAGGTTCGTCGTCGGGCGATCGGTTCGACTTCGACTTCCTTTCCGCGTACGGAGACGGTTATTACACCGTCGGCATTACCGCGGTGCCCGAACCTTCGACAATGGCTCTGTTGTCCTGTGCTTTAGTGGGAATTGCGATTGTGCCGAAACTGCGAAATCGACGTTGCTCCGCAAGCATCCGGGCATAAATTGGCAGAGGTGATGCAAGGCTGCCGCGTGACCGCTGGAACAAGTAAAATAACAACAGCACCACGGATCCCATGACTTCCAAGCTTCGGAAGACGACAAGCAATCGCGGTTCGGCGGCGGCTTTTACCCTGGTCGAACTCTTAGTTGTGATCGCCATAATTGGGGTGCTTGTGGCACTATTGCTGCCCGCGGTTCAAGCCGCTCGGGAGGCTGCGCGTCGCGCACATTGCACGAACAATCTCAAGCAAATCGGGGTTGCGGCACAAAACTTCGCGGATGCTCGCAAGGCTCTGCCGCCAGGTTACTTGACGGGATTGGGTCACGCCACGTGGCTCGTGCTGATCATGCCGTATTTGGAGGAAAGCGAGCTCTACGAGGGCGCCAACGCAACCGTTCAGTACTATTCGATGTCGGCTTCCATGAGGGCTAAGCATGTGACCGCGTATATATGCCCTTCACATCGCGGACCCGAAATGCTCAGCACGCAGGGAGACCGTCGTGGCGGCCCGCATTTGCCGGGCGCGCTGGCCGACTACGCCGCGTGCAATGGCGATGGGACGTTTGTCTATCGTGCCGGTAACGGCGCCGGGGTGCCTACGTACGTGTGTTCTGACCCCATGAATCACAATTCCTGCTATTTGAATGGAACGCTCAGCGGCAGCGGTGACTACACGGGCTGGAAGCCCCGCCGCCGTTTCAAACAAATCCGCGACGGCCTGAGCAAGACTTTGTTCGTCGGCGAGAAGCATATTTTTAAGGGGCACGAGGGAGAGTTGTTGTATGGCGATAACTCATTCTTTAACGACGATGGCATTAGCACGGGAATTCGTTTCGCAGGTAAAAACCATGTGCTTGCGAGCTCGCCGACCGCATATGCCATCACGGCCGCCGTGATACCCGGGATGAATCCCGAAGGTGAGTTTTTCGGCAGCCGTCATGCCGGGGGCATCGTGCAGTTTGCGATGTGCGACGGCAGCGTCCAAGCGTTCTCACCCGAAATTGACGGAACCACCCTAGGTTGGCTCGCCGCGATTGACGATGGCCAAACCATTCCCGCGTACTAAGCACAGCTCCTTCGGGTGTGAAAGCAATACTCTCCTTGCTATGCAACCTCGCTTTTGCTATCTCGCAATTGCCGCAATCACCCTCGTCGGCAGCTTGGGTTGTGGCCGTTCAGAGTTGCCACTTCGGGTGAAAGTGACGGGGATCGTCACCCTAGACGGCAAGCCTCTGCCTCTCGGCAGAGTGCAATTTGTGCCCGACCGCTCGAAAGGAAATGCAGGGCCCATTGCGGTTGGAATCATTGACGAGACAGGCCGCTATCAGCTCAGCACCGATCGCCGAAACGACAACCACGACGGCGCCGTTCTTGGTTTTCATAGGGTGTGCGTCGAAGCAATTCCACAGCCGAAAGGTGTCACGGACTTTCCCTCGCTAATCCCCGCCAAGTACAATAATCCCTCCACCTCCGGTTTAACCGCCGAGATTCGCTCCGTTGAAGTGAACGAGATTCCGCTCAAGTTAAAGAGTAAGTAGCGCGAAAGTTGGCTAGCCTTGGCAGCCTGTGGGCGGTTGGTCTATCATCAAACGCTCTCCCGTTTGATTTTGGAGCGAACTCGTGGCGATCGAGGCGTTTGTTGCTGAACTGGATTCGCTGCAATTAGCGGCGGAGAAAGCCTTTGCGGCCGCGGCTGATGTCGACGCGCCGGAGATTGCGCGGGTGGAGTTTCTCGGCGCTAAAAGCGGACGCCTCAAAGGCGCTCGAAAAGGGGCTGGGCGGTGTCGCGGGGCCCGATAAGCCTGCGGCCGGCAAGCGATTCAATGAGGTGAAGCAAGCCATCGAAGCGGCTTTCGCGGCGGCTCAGGAGCGCATGGCGTTGCTGAAAGCGTCGGGCAAGGCGGGGCCGTTGTTCGATCGAACACTGCCAGGGATTCGACCGCGCGTGGGACATTTGCATCCACTCGCGCAGACTGCCGACGCCACGCATTACCCGATGTTCCATCAGATCGAAGGCCTGTTCATCAAAATGGGCGGCGCCGGCATGGTCGATCCGAATGTACTCAAAGCCGTGGGCTAATGCCTTCCTTTTGACTCCGCCACCCAGAATGAGAAAAGCTTGGCATCCTTTAGCAGGAAACGAATTCGGCAGCCGACCGACGAGGTAGCGGGAACCATGGCTTCCTTCTCCCACGCAATCCGTCCGTTGAGTTGATCACCGGTCAGGGCCTGGCATGCGTCCAACTCGTAACCGGCCAGCGGTTTGCCGACGGCGTCTTGGATTTCGGCCTTGACGTATCCGCCAGGCCGCGCAATCGCGTTGACGTGCAATGCGCCGACGTCCCAGCGCAGCGGCTTGGTCAGCAGGGAGCCTTCCGCGTCGGCGGCATCCAGCGAGGCGAACCCGTCCAGTCGCATCGTGGCCATGCCGATTTCCGCTCGCATATTGATGTGATGTGGGTCAGCGCTCTGTCCATATACCAGCAGAATTTTATCGTCCAGGACCACCAACGAGGAAGACATGCGGATTTGTTTCGAGTCCCGGGTGCCCTCGGAGCCGGTGGGGATAAACTGTTGGCCAGGAAAGGGTCGCGACCACTGTACTCCGTCGCGGCTGACCGCCAGTTCCGGCCAGATCTCCGGTTTGCTCGGTTGACTGCTGGTTACCGTCGCATCGAAAATCCACGAAGTGCCGAGGTAGATCCCCTCGTACGGCGTCACTCCCATGCTGTAGATTTGCTGGCTACTCGTGCCCTCCAACACGATCGTGGGTTCGGTCCAAGTCTCAAAATTGTCGCTCTCCATGCGGAAGACACTCCGGCCATTGCTTGTCCACCCCCGGACATAGGCTACGTACTTGCCCAGCCGCGCGTCCCAGAAGGCTGATTGGGTGGTGTCGCTGTGCAGGCCCGAAAAAGGCTTCGCCGAAGGTCGCGTCCAGTGAATCCCGTCCGGGGAGTAAGCGACGTACATACCCGCCTTACCCACGGACGCGCCGGTCGAGTAATGAAAATGGCCAACTCGGTCGAACGAACAGCCGTTGTAGTATTCATTTAGGAACACCTTATACCGCTTGGTCGGATCGGATTCATGCGCGTCGAGAAAGACGCACGGTCCGTGGACGATCCCGGAAAAATCGTTGGCAGCAGCCTTGAGCACCAGATTCGTGTGTCGGTCTCCGTTGAAGGGTATCAGGCCCAAATCCGGCTTGGTCCACGTTGCGCCCATGTCGTCTGATACGGCATAGGCGAGCATGTCGTCGTGCTTGACTGGAGTGGACAGACTCATGGTAGAGTAAAAGATTTGCAGTTTGTTGGTGGCAGGATCGAAGACCGCGCTGCCGTACAGATCGACCCGTTGAGTTTCCCAAGCCTTGTCGCGCACCAAGATGGGATTGTTGGGGTTCTTGGTCACCATGCCCTGCCGCCTTTGCACGTTACTGGTTTGGCTAACGACCCAATCGTCCAGAAAGAGCTGACGATGGCTTCCGATCGGGATGGCCTGCTCGGCGGCAAAAGCGCTTGTCTGCTGCGATAAAACAACTATCGCCAAACAACCAATGGCACCGTGAAAAAGTAGGCGACAACGGGTGTGGTTTCGCATAATAGCGGCTCCGATCGATTGCGAATGACTACTGACTGCTAGGAATTCCAATACGAGGCGGCGGACTGAATTGGCCCGCGCAGTCGCTATTATGGATGGAATCGCGGCGAATGTCGAACAACTGACGACCAGTCGGTTGGCGATGGACGTATGCTGGGTTGGTTTGTGCATGAGGGTTCCTTTCTATTCCAATAACAATCTCCCCCGTCTGCTCTCCGGGAACTTGTACGTCCAAATATACGCCAGTGCCGGCGACCACTGGTAGTGGCGAGGAAGCGAGGGAGCCCAGCCCTTCGTGATTAAAGTTATTGCGCTATCGAGAATCACGTTTGCCGCAGGCGGCTGAGTTCTTCTTCGATTGCGACTTGAGCTTCACGTTCGGCGAGGTCTTGTTCCAGCGAGTCCCTTCCCATCGAGTCGAGAGCAGCCTTTGCCCGAGTGCGCCAGGTCCCGATCTGTTGCAGTTGGCTGTCGCGAGCGTTTGAGAGCAATCGTTCCGCGGCAAGCGAGCGTGCCACCGCCGATGACGTGGTTGCGACGAGCGATTCCATTTCGCGCAGCGAGTGACGCAACATGCGTTCCGGCTGCTCAAGGCCGTCGACAAAGTCGTTCAGATTGGCGGAAAGAATTTCGGTGGTGCGTTGAAGGATGCCCATAGGGTTCTCCAGGAGTCAGGGGACAGGAATCAGGAGTCAGGAGCCAGCAGTTTGATAGGTGGACACGTTCAGATCGTGCGTCTCATCGTGCCCGCCGACGAGCGACACGCCTTCCACGGCTGCCTCAATCTGCGCGACGAGTTCTTCAGTGCGCGAGGCCGGGGCGCCGGTGAACTTGGCCAGGTGGATCATCGATACCAATTCTCGAATCCAGGCGAGCGTCGCCATCAGGTCAGCATGGCTTTGTCGGCGAATCGCGGCCAGTCGCGTGAAATTCTGTTCGCGAGCGCGATGGCTTTTCTGCCAGCGAACGAGCGCCGCGGCGTCCAGAGAATCGGCGGGCCGCGAGTGTGTGTCGAGCGAATCGGACGACTTTGTGTCGCTCAGCAATTCGTCGATTTCGCGGACGCGAGTCGCTTGCGCCGATAGCGCGGTGCGCAACTCGGCGACGCGATTCTTTTCCCGTGCCAGCGCCGCTTCGGGCCAACCCTCGAGGCTCGAAAGAGCCGCTTCCAGCTCCCGCTCGACTTGCGCGATCGCCGTGGCCATTTCATCAAGTTGAGGTGAAGGTAATGCGGCATCGGTCGGGCGATTTCCATGCATTGACAACAGGACCGGCAGGTAGAGCGGCCAGAACAGCAGAGATGTGCCGAGGAGAAACGCCACGCGGACCGTGCCGCGGGGACCTTCCGCCAGATATACCGCGACGGAAACCGCAATTCCCACGAGGAGATAAAACACAAGTGATTCTGTCAGTCCCATCGTTGCCTCCCGATAGCCGTTTCACTTTCACGAGGCTGCTACAATGCCCAAGTACTAAACAAATCCCAAAGCGAAAAGATCACAACCGGCGTCACAAATGTGAAGCAGCCGCACCAGGCAAAGATCAGCCGTCGCAGGAAGCACGCGCGCTCACCACGGCACTTGGGCGACATTGTATCGGCCAGACCGACAAAACCTTGGTACAGATTGATCGCGCCCCAAAGGCCAGCGATGAATGGCAATGCAAGCCCGACGACGCTCCAACACGCGGGCCAGCCGATCGCCCACGGAAATACCAACGCGGTGAGCGCGAATGCGACATAGATCGGCAGCAGTCCGACAAGTGCAACTGCGCCGGCCGCCATGCCTTTGAGAGCGTGAGCGGTCACGCCCAGCATGGTCGTACGGATTCCCGCTAATAGTCCGTAAAAGTAAAAGCTCGGCAGGCAGATGCCGTTGGCTGCGATGATCCCCAGCGCATAGCTCAGCGCGAGATTGGCTGCCGTCGCATCGTTCCAGTTCGCGGCGGCGACATGCGGCAGCCAGAACCCGGTTTGCGCGCGCAGGGCGTTCAAAAGTCCCGTTACCACCACGCCGTAAATGAAGAATCCGAACAGTGCCACCGCCATCAACCGCGGCACAAGTTCTCGCTGACGCTCTTCATGCCGAAGGAGTTGATCGAGACGTGCTCGGTCCTTGAGCAGCATTTCAATCACGTCGGTCGTGGAAACCTGCGTCTCGGAAACGTTTTCGCCCCAAGACGCATCCAATAGCTTTTCGAGGATTACCGGGCCGGTCATTAGGATCTCAGCCATGATCGCTCCGAGAAAGTAAGAGGAAGATTCACCAGGCAAACAAGCCAAACAGATAGAACAAGTCACTGCCGATGATGCCGATCAGAATCAGATACCAGATGGGCTCCAGGCTTCTCGGTTCGAGCGCCCTCATCACACGGCAAAAGACATCTGCCATCGATAGACCCACGCCGGAGAACACGAGCAGGTTCACACCCAGTACGATGAGGTTGGCCGCGTGTTGGCTCAGCAGATCGCCGACCTGCGCTGGAATGGCAACGCTGAAGAACCACTTGATGGGCACCGAGGCCACCAGCGCCAGCCCGCCCCAACTTGTCGTCACCAGTGCGGCCAAAAGCGTCGTGCTGGCTTTCAGCCGCGAACCAGCCAGACTGTTAAGCACGTAAAGGGCCGGCAATGGCACCGACCACGCCAATCCTGCCGCGATCGTCAGCAGCATACCTTTGCGCGCGATCGACACCGAACCCTCGCCGATTCCCATGGTCATCCCGTAGGTCATCGTGCCGAAGATCGCGGTCAATCCCAGTCCCAGCCAAACCGCTGCCCGATAGTGCGATGCTTCTTGATGCCAGCGCAACGCGAAGTCCTCCGGTTCACGCAGAGCGATGCCCACGTGCGCAAGACTTGACTTCAATGAGTCGCGGAACATGTGAGTCCTCCTGTCGAGTTACACGGCTGCTACAACGGCCCAGTCCATGAACCGCAATCAAGTTCCCGACTTAACCGCTTTTATGGAGCAGGCATGGCGTGTACCCCTTGGGTGAAGCCGTCCGCCTGGCCAAAGTGAGGCTCTACTTGGCTCTGAGTTACGGCACGGGGACCGTGCCTACTACGTTCACTGTCCGAAGATGAGTTGCGACACGTAAGTGTTCTTGGTATTTGACCTTCTGAACATGGACCCGTTCAGGAGGTGATGTCATTCAACGACGGTTTGCGTTGCGGAAACAAGCCATGCTGGCGGAGTGTGAAGTATCACTGGAAATGTTTCGGGGAGCCCCAGAGCGCCTGGGCAAATTCGCCGAGCCAGCGGATCGTGCCGCGAAAGCGAATCCGGTCAAATCTACTCAGCACACCCTTGGTTTCCGACTCGTGGCGCTGGAGAAAAGAACGCATGGCGTGACTCCCGTGTGTGATCGCGTTTGTTTGCAACACCCTCACGATAACGCTGGAGTCACGCTTTTCTCGTCTCCAAAATGGTTTGCCGGGCGCAGCCCGCGCTGGGTCCTTCGTGGTTCCAATCCCCCGCGTCGCCGAGGTTCCAACGCTCTTGAGTGGCGAACGATAGCGATCAGCGGGCGGGGAGTTGACTTGCCATTTTCACACTGCTTGTTCCCGCTCCGGTGCGCCGATCAAACAAGCGTTGCAATTGGCCGGCGTCGCCAAACACGCCACGCCGCATACCCTCAGGCGCAGTTTTGCCACACACCTGCTGGAAAGCGGGTCCGACATTCGCACGCTGCAGGAACTGTTGGGTCACGCCGACGTCGGCACCACGATGATCTAGACCCACGCCTTGAATCGGTCAGGGATCAGCGTCCGCAGCCCGCTCGATGCGCTGGGGTATGGACCAGGAGTCCAAGAACCGGGGGGAGGTGATCGCTGTCGGAGCATAGGATCACGCAACTCCGGAGGGCGGGGGCGAATTCGTCGACAAAAACGCATCGCTGGAACGCGTTCCCGGGAGTCTACGCTCAAGGCACAAATAGTATCCTGTCGATCCTGGACAGCGCGCTAAACTGCCGATCGGCGATTGCCGATGCCTGCGAACCTCCCTATATTCAACGACTTGGCCGAAAGGTGACCGTTCATGGGCAAAGAGCGGGGGACAGGCACGTTTTCCCGGGAACCACATTCGACAAGCACCAAACAGGACGACACACCTCGTCGGATTCGCCGGCAAAATGAGCCAGTCCCCGGCCCGTGAACGGCTACGCCGAAAGGAATAAGCAGTCAGGCGGTTGGACCAACCCGCCCCGGCATCCGTGCTGACTCCCTGATTTCTGATTTCTGATTTCTGATTCCTGATCCCTGATTCCTGATCCCTGATTCCTGATCCCTGATTCCTGATCCCTGACTCCTGATTGCCGACCCCCTGCATTGCGGAGAGGAGCCGCGCACGAACATGAAGTTTGCCTTCATTGTCCATCCGATTTCGGAAGAGTCCAAAACCTTCATGCACTGGGATCGCAGTCGGGGACTCAATCGGCACGTCGGCGTTGACCTGCTGCAACTTTGCTCGGCCGTGCATGACTCCCTGAATGCAGAAGAACCGGCGGGTCGAACTTTGCCGCATGTCCACGTGGCGGACGAGATGCAGAATCTCGTAAGCTGGACCGGCGCGCATGCCGAAGGGCGAGTTTATGAGATTCCTCTGGACGCATCCGAGATTCTGGACGATCCCGTCCGTGCCATGGAATATGTCGAGGATGCCTCGCAGCGCGCCGTGGAATGGGGAGCGCGGGTGATCGGGCTCGGTTCCTTGACCGGCATCATTGGAGGGCAGGGTACCTATCTGGCCGAGCACTCGCCGGTTGCGGTCACCACGGGCAACAGCCTTACCGTCTACGCGGCGCTGCGCAATCTGCATCAAGCGGTGCTGGAAGCCGAGATCGATCTGCGAAACGAAACCGTGGCCATCATCGGAATCCCGGGAAGCATCGCCACCGCCGCGGCACGATTGCTCGCGCCCCACTGTGGCAAATTGCTGCTGGTCGGCCGCCGGCCCTCAAGCCGCGTCGATCAGCTTGCCGGTGAGCTCGATGCCCAGACAGGCTTCGATCTTGAAACTGCGATGGCCAAGGCGCGGGTCGTGCTCTCCGCGACCTCGACGGGCAACTGCATCGAACAAGCGTGGTTGCGGCCGGGCGCCGTTGTGGTTGATGTTGCCGTGCCCACGGATGTGTGCGGCAGCTCGCCCCAGCGCAATGACGTGCTGATTCTCTCGGGCGGACTGGCGCGTGTGCCGGATACGATGCCACTCAACTCGGTTTTGCTGGGCTTTCACCAGGGGGTGATTCCGAGCTGCCTGGGGGAGACAATGGTGCTGGCGCTTGAGCATCGCGAGGAAAGTTTTTCCGTGGGCCGCAATCTGGCCATTGATAACGTGCAAGAAATCGGCGCAATCGCGAGTTCGCACGGCTTCGACTTTTCGCGGTTGACATCCTTTGGGTTGCCGGTGCAGCCATCGAGCTTGGCGCAATACCGGAAGGCCACCGCTCGCCGGACAGCACATTCACGAAGAAAGCCAGCCCCGTTTCCATCTCCGAGCGACCTGGCGCCACGAGCTTCGGCCGTGTATGCTCGATATGTTAATCCTGTGCTGACGGCGCTTGGCGCGAAGAGCGATTTTACCAAGACATTTGTTCGTGGCGAAGGCACGCGACTTTACGACGCGGACGGCCAGGAGCAGCTCGACTTCGTTGCTGGGTTTGGTTCGCTCAATCTTGGACACAACCATCCGCGCGTGGTCGAAGCGGTGACGAAAGCGCTTGGTTCGCAGGCACCTGGTTTCGCACAATCGGCCGTGAATCCTTATGCGGCGGCGCTGGCGGAGCGATTGGTGGCCATGACGCCAGAGCCACTGGAAATGGTGTTCTTTACCAATAGCGGCGCCGAGGCCGTGGAAGCGGCACTCAAGCTGGCGCGGACCGCCACCGGTCGCACCGGGATTGTGTCTTGCGATGGGTCGTATCACGGCAAGACATTAGGCGCCCTTTCGGTGACGGGAAACGCCCAGTATCAACGCCCCTTTGCTCCGCTGCTTCCAGGCTGTGAGACCGTGCCGTTCGGCGACCTTGAGGCGCTCAGGTTCGTTCTGATGAGCCGGGGCAACGCGGCCTTCATCGTCGAACCAATCCAGGCGGAAGGCGGCATGCACCTGCCTCCGGATGGTTATCTGCCGGCGGCGCAAGCGCTCTGCCGCCAGACGGGTACACTCTTGATTGCCGACGAAGTACAAACAGGCATGGGCCGCACTGGCAGGATGTTCGCCGTCGAGCTGGAAGGCGTAACCCCCGACCTGATGACGCTGGCCAAGTCACTTGGCGGGGGCGTGATGCCGATTGGGGCGATGCTTGCCCGGCGCGATTTGTGGCACAAAGCGTATGGCGCCGCGCACAGTTTTGGATTGCACACGAGCACGTTCGGCGGCGGCAGTTTGGCGTGCGCTGCCAGTCTGGCTGCAATCCAGGCATTGCTGGATGAGCAGCTCGCTGAGAATGCCCGCATCCGCGGCCAGCAACTGCTGACGGGGCTGGAACAACTGTGCGACAAACACAGCACGATCAAAACCGTGCGCGGTCGCGGATTGCTGATCGGCGTCGAGTTCAACGCGGTGCCATCTTCCCTGGTGAGACACTTTCGACAATCCGATCCTAGCGGCCTCTTGCCGTACCTGGTGCCCGGCTTGGACGAAGCGCTGGCGAACCTGGGTGCCACCTACGTGATGCAAACGCTGCTTGCCGACCACCACATTTACACGCAGGTCGCCAGGTCGAATCCGCGTGTGCTACGCGTGCAGCCGCCGCTCACGATCACCGCCGCGGAAGTCGATCGCTTCTTGCAAGCCTTTGACATCGCGTGCCACGAGTCGAGTCTCCTCAATCGCGTCACGGACGCCATCATCAGCCGTTCCACCTTGGGAGCGCATGAGGGGGGGCAGGTTGCGGTCTTGCCCCCTACGAGATAAACACTCGGCGATTGTTCCCGGGATGCCATTGATTGGTCAAAGAGACTGCCGACTTGATCGGCGTGTCACCGAAGGCGTGCTGAAGCACATCGAACGGACGCGGGAGCACTTGCGAACCATCTACGGCAACGTGCCCTGCCAGGCGATCGTGAGTTACAACCTGGTGCCTGATCCAAAATCCAACCCTTACGCTGCAAGGACTTACGTCGACGCTTGCTCAACGTGGCCTGCTGTCCTCCTGATCCCCAAACCCAAGGCGTTCGCGAAGCGGTCAAGCGAGTAACTTGGATTCCAGCCAGGACTTCCCTCGCGGGCGCGTCAGGTTGGTGAGAAATGCGGGCTAGCGGAACGGCGTATGGTTGGTTATCAAGGAATAGTATCGATCGTTAACCAAATTCCCGCCTGGAACGACGGTTGCGGCGCGATTGGGCCGCGGACCTTCCTACCTTCCACCGCTGAATCCGAGGTTCCTTGATGCTTGTTCTTGAAGCGCGCGACCTGACCAAGATTTATGGCGCCGCCGACGCCCGGGTGGAAGCCCTCCGCGGCGTGGACCTGCAGGTGATCAAGGGGGAATGGGTGGCGATCATGGGCCCCAGCGGCTCGGGCAAGAGTACGCTGCTGAATATTGTCGGGGGTATTGAGGTACCCACGTCTGGCCAAATCTTGGTGGAAGGCGTTGACCTGGCTTCGCTGAGCGATGACCAGCGGACGATCATGCGGCGCAAGCGGTTGGGCTTTATTTTCCAGTCGTTCAACCTGCTGCCCACGCTCACCGCCGAAGAAAACGTGGCTCTGCCGATGGTGCTCGACGGCGTAAAGCCCGCGGACGCCAGTCAGCGAGCCCTGCAAAAGCTGGAACAGGTTGGCGTGGCCCACCGGCGGCGTCATGTGCCTGGCACGTTGTCGGGCGGCGAACAGCAGCGCGTGGCGATTGCCCGTGCGTTGGCGATTGAGCCCGCCTTGCTATTGGCTGACGAACCGACCGGCAATCTCGACAGTGCGTCAGGTGCTCAGATGGTTCGCCTGATGCGAGAGTTGGTGGACGATCGGCGGCAAACGATCATCATGGTCACGCACGATCCCCAATTGGCGGCGCTGGCCGACCGCATCGTGCGAGTTCGCGACGGTCAAATCGAAAGCGATGAACCGGCCGGCGCTCCCGTTGCGGCGGGCGTCCGCGATTTTTCCCCTGCCGGCTAAAGCCGGAATTCCCGCATGACACTCTGGCAATTCAGCGTCCGCGAGATCAAGAGCCGTCCTGGCCGGGCCGCGCTTACGCTGATAAGCATTATCATCGGCGTGGCGGCGGTTGTGGCCGTGGCGATGTCGGTCATTACGACGCGAGGCGCGTACGAGGAGATGTACCAAACGCTCACCGGCAGAGCGGCCGTGGAAATCCGCAGCGAAGCCGGCGGAGGTATCGACGATGCGATTGTGGATCAGTTGGCCGAACGTTCGGATGTTCAGGCCGTCGTGCCCATCTTGGAGCGGATCGCGATCGTCTACGCGGGCCAAACCGAAGCTCAGAAGAAGCGGATGAAAATCCAGGTGATGGCCATCGACCCGGCGCGAGACGCCAAGGTCCGCGACTACAAACTGGTCCGAGGAAAGTTTTTTGAGAACGGCAAGGGCGTGCTCTTGGAAGCGGGTTTTGCCCGCACGCTGGGCGTGGATCTTGGCGACGAAGTCAAGCTGCTCACCCCGGGCGGCCTGAAAAAACTTGCGGTCGTCGGTTTGCTTGCGCCGGAAGGCGCGGCGGCGTATCGGCAGGGAGCGATGTTCGTGTCGCTTACGAACGGCCAAAGACTGTTTAAGGCCAAGAACAAGGTCGACACGATTCACCTGGCGCCCAAGGATTTCGCCAGGTCCGAGCAGCTGCTTAAGGAGGTCGCCGCGTCCCTGCCGCCGGGCCTCGTTGCCCGACCGCCGGCAGCGCGCAGTCAGCTCAGCAAGGAGACCCTCGAATCGACGCAGCAAGGACTGGAATTGGCAAGCGCGCTGTCGCTGATCGTAGCGATTTTCATCATTCTCAACACGTTTCTGATGAACGTCAGTGAGCGCCGGCGACAACTGTCGATTCTACGGGCCATCGGCGCTACCAAGGGGCAGATCAAGCGTCTGTTGATCGGCGAAGGCCTGCTGTTGGGTTTCATCGGCACCGTGATCGGGATGGTCGTGGGAATGGGAGGCGCATTCTACCTGACGCGGTTGATGGAGAACCTCTTTCAGACCTCTCTGCCCAGTTTGCAAGTTACTCCGCTGCCATTTGTTTTGGGAGCGGTTCTGGGTCTAGGGGTGTCGCTGCTTGCCACCTACATGCCGGCCGTGTGGGCCAGTCGCGTCTCGCCCCTGGAAGGTATGCGGCCTGTGGCGCACGAGGATTTGGAAGGCGTCTCGCCGATGGTAACCCTGGCGGGACTCGTCTTTCTCGCGATCGCCGGCGTGTTGGCCTATGCGTTTTTTGTCGGTTTGTGGCTGAGGTACGTGCCGATCGTCGCCGCTGTGCTTGCGCTGGCGGGATTCGTAATGCTGATTCCCGCCTCGCTGGGGCCGCTGTCACGGTTCGTGACTGCCATACTGAGCCCGCTGCTTAAGATGGAAGGCGAATTGGCGCACCGTCAACTACTTCGCCGCCGCATCCGGACGACGCTCACGACCGGTGTGCTGTTCGTGGCACTTGCCACCGGCATCGGTTTGGGCACGACGATCGTCAACAACGTGGACGATGTGGGGCATTGGTTCGAACGCACCGTGCTCGGCGATTTTTTTGTCCGCGCCACGATGCCCGACATGGCGTCGGGGCTTTCCGCGGAAGTTCCCGACACGCTGGGGAAAGAAATCATGGAGATCCCCGGCGTGAGCAGCGTATCTTCGGCTCGCGTGGTCAGCGTGCAGGTTGATCCTGCCCCGACGGCGGAAACCAAGGATCCCGTCGGTGCGATTTTAATCGCCCGGGACTTCGTCGCGAACGATCGCTTGGAGCTTGACCTGCGCGAGGGTGAGCCGGAAAAGGTGCTGAAAGATTTGTGTGCCGGCGATGTGGTGATCGGCACCGTGCTGGCCAAACGCTCCGGCCTTAAAGCAGGCGACCATATCAATCTTTCGCGGGAGGGCCAGAAGCAACAGTTTCGCATAGCGGGAACTTCCAATGAGTATTTCGTGGGCGGCCTTGCTCTTTACATTCAGCGCGACATTGCCAGGCAAAAACTTGGCATCGAAGGCGTCGATGGGTACGCGGTGCGGGTCGGCAAGAATCTGGATCGCGGCAGCCGCTTTCGCATCGAAACCAGGCTCAAGGAGATTGCCGAACGTGAGGGACTGTTGATGCAGTCCCACGAAGCCCTGCGAGCCATGGTGGACGACCTTGTCAACGGCATCACGGGTGGCCTGTGGGTGTTGCTAGCCATGGGGTTTGTGGTGGCCGGTTTCGGCATCGTCAACACCTTGACGATGAACGTGCTCGAGCAGACTCGCGAGCTGGGACTGCTGCGTATCGTTGCCATGACGCGCCGGCAAGTTCGCAAGATGATTCTTTCGCAAGCCGCAATTATGGGTTGCATCGGGCTGGTGCCGGGCGCCATTGTGGGCGCGGGCATCGCCTACCTGGTCGGCCGCAGCAGCGAAGGTGAATTCGGCCGCTCCATCGAGTTTACCCTGCACCCGATCATGTTCTTTGGCGCATTTCTAATCGCCTACGCCATTGTCGTCATCGCCGCCTGGATTCCCGCCCAGCGTGCCGCACGGCTGGACCTGAGAGAGGCATTGCGGTACGAATAGCCTGTCATACGGGTCGACGGCGGGAGGATGGGGATGTGGGGCCGTGGGCGCATGGGACGCATGAAAATCGTACCGCCCTGCCATTTCGGCACGATTTTTCGGCAACCATTGCACATCACCGTGCGTAATAACACCAGGGGCGTTGCGTTTTGGCGACGGAAGTGCCTGCTTGCAACCGAAGACGCAGTCCCACCGGAGAGTAAATTGACTTTTCTGGCTGGTGCACTAGGGTTTGGTTGCCACATCTTGTTGGATCATGTCTACTAGTCCCCTGGTGAGTTTGCCGCCCCGACGGCCAGATTCACTGCGTCTCACCTTCGCCGTCGGGAAAGATTGCAACCATGTTCTCTCTGCCTATCCTCAGCCGCGTGGCTGCGCGCAGTCCCGCGCGTCGCCTCACCATCGAACCGCTCGAAGACCGTAAACTCTTTAGCGTTTCGCCCAATGAATTCGACGATCGCGAAGGTCTGCTCAGCCACGGCGGCGGATGCGGATGCCCGATCTGCTCCGGAACGATTGCGTTCGCGCCCGAGATGCGGGCCGAAGCGACGGCGTCGGACCTTGCGC
>SXHT01000013.1 GCA_005773095.1 Planctomycetaceae bacterium | reverse complement strand
GCTGATGGGTGAGCACCAGCTCGAAATGCGGCTGGTGGATGTTGAGCACCTCTTCGGCGGGGAGCGCGTGGTGGTCTACTACCTGGCCGAAAGCCGCGTCGATTTCCGCGAATTGGTGCGGCAGTTGGCGAGCGAGTTTCAAACGCGCGTCGAGATGCGTCAGATCGGTGTCCGCGACGAAGCCAAGCTGCTGGCCGACTACGGCGACTGCGGCAAGCCCGTGTGTTGTAACACGCATCTCTCGGAAATGCCGCCGGTGAGCATGAAAATGGCCAAGCTGCAAAAGGCCACGCTCGATCCCACCAAGATTTCGGGACGCTGCGGCCGGTTGAAATGCTGCCTGCGTTACGAATACGATGTTTACGAGCTGCTGCAGAAAGACCTGCCGCCAATCGGTTCTGACGTGGTCACCTCGCGCGGCCGCGCCCGAGTGCTGGCGCACAATATCCTGGCCGGAGAGTTGCTGGTGGAAACCGACGACCATCGCCGGGTGCTGGTGGAAGCTAGCGAAGTGCTGACCGTACTCAAGCGTGGCGGTGGCGGCGAGGGGTCTTCGCCTGGGGAAGATGAACCTGCATCCTGATGCACAACTCTATGATTGACTCCACTCACCCCATCGCCAAACTGCTCAAGGAAGACCGGCGGTACAAGCTGGAGGCATATGCACTCGTTTTCGAGGCTCTGAACTTCGCTCATCAAGATCTGGCAATGGGCAGCGCAAAAAAGAGCGCTCGCCCAATCGAGCGCGAACCGGAAGAGCAGGAAGGACAGGAAGGGCCGCCTGAACGTCATTTGTCCGGGCAGCAGCTTTGCGAGGCGATTCGTCGCTATGCGCTCGAGCAATACGGCTTGATGGCGGAGACCGTGCTGAGAAACTGGGGCGTCACGACGACCGGCGACTTTGGCGAGATTGTTTTCAACCTGATCCGCGTCGGTCAGATGCGGAAGACCAAAGACGACAAGCGCGAAGACTTCAACGACGTCTACGATTTCAGGACAGCGCTTCGCAAGGACTATAGGATCACACTTCCAAGCGAATAACCGCGAGCACCCCGTGGGCATGGCAAAGTCCCCTTGGAAATCAGGTGTTGCCGAACCGGTCCTTCCCAACTGCCGAAGGCATCCGGCGATTCTGGCTCTGAGTTCGCTCTTGGTCGTCGCGTGGATTTCATTTCTGTCCTGGCTCGCGTTTCGAGGTTAGACACCAACGGGATCGAACGTACCGAACGGGGCGGCAGTCATGACTTTCGCGATCCGGCGTTTTCACCGCGAATCACGGAAAGCCGGCTCCCAACCTTGCTGCGTTGGCGTATTTTTCGCCAGTCGCGACGAAATTTCCGCCAGCAGCGACGCCTGGCGGGATATTGGTTCCTGCAGAACAGGGGGATAGAATTGGGTTTGGGCGGTTCAAGCGGTCTCCTTTGCTCGAGGGTTTGTCGATGCGATGTCTACGTCTTACCCAAGTGGCCTCGATTGCTTCACTATTGCTTGCCGTTGTCTTATGCTTGCAAGCCGACGAAGCAAAATTCGATCGTGCCGCCTTCGATCAATCGGTCACGAAGGCGATCGACTATCTGCGCACCCACGGCCAGGCCGCCGACGGTTCGTATAGTGCCCAGGCCGGTCCGGCAATTACCGCGATTGTGACCACGGCGGTGCTCAAACATGGCCGCTCGCCCGATGACCCCCTGGTGGCCAAATCGCTGAAGTATCTGGAAGGATTCGTCAATCAAGATGGCGGCGTCTACCCCAAAGACTCCAAGCTGCAGAATTACGAAACGAGCATCGCCCTGATTTGCTTCGCGGCCGCCAATCGGGAGGGACGGTACGACAAGTTGCTCGCCGGTGCGGAAAAGTTCGTCAAGAAATTGCAGTGGGATGGCGAGGAGGGCCACGACGAATCGAGCACCTATCATGGCGGGGCTGGTTACGGCGGACACAGTCGGCCCGATCTATCGAACACCCAGTTCTTGCTCGACGCACTCAAAGCCGCCGGCCGCGGGGCAGATGATCCCGCGGTCAAGAAGGCGCTGATTTTTGTTTCCCGCTGCCAGAATCTGGAAACGGAGCACAACACCACGCCGTTCTCCGCGAAGAATCCTGATGGCGGCTTCTACTATACGCCGGCGGCGGGCGGCACCAGCCAGGCCGGCAATACGCCGGACGGCGGCTTGCGAAGCTACGGCTCGATGACGTACGCCGGGCTCAAGAGCATGATCTTCGCCGGTGTGAAGTCGGACGACCCACGCGTCAAGGCGGCCACGCAATGGTTGCGAGAACACTACACGCTGGATGAGAATCCCGGCATGGGACAAAACGGCGTGTTCTATTATTACCACACGATGGCCAAATCGCTCGATGCGCTCGGCCAGCCGACTTTTGAGGACGCATCGCGGCAAACGCACAATTGGCGGAGCGAAATGTTGGCTGAAATCTTGAAGCGGCAAAAGGCCGATGGCTCCTGGATCAACGAGACTCCGCGATGGTTGGAGGGGGATCCGAATCTTGCCACGGCCTATGCCCTGCTGGTGCTGGATTACTGTCGACTTGAAAAGAGTAAATGAAACCGACGAATTGTTTCGGTTGCCCGGTGCGACTTCGCTAGAGGCATAGGGTCGTTATTGGCTGCCCGACCGAAATGCCCTGACGGGTGACCCCGGCGCCAGTTTGGGGTCGCACAGGTTTACGCAGCGCCTCATCGGCCGATCCTGCGTGCCTGCCGAACGGCATTGCATCGTGGTTGGGCGGGCAGAGCAATAATGGTGAGTCGTCGCACAATCGTCAAAAGCAGCTTCTTCGCGAGGCCCGCCCTCGTCGTGGCGCGAGAACTCCTTGGCAAATACCTGGTGCGCTTGGTCGACGGTGAAACCATCGCTGCAGCGATTACTGAGACGGAAGCTTATACCGGGCCGCACGACAAAGCTTGTCACGCGCATCGCGGACGGACGCCAAGGAATACGATCATGTTTGGGCCCGCGGGGTTCTGGTACGTGTACTTCATCTATGGCGTGCACTGGATGCTGAACGTAGTGACGGACGACGAAGAGCACCCGGCGGCGGTCCTGTTTCGCGGAGCGGGATCGTGGAACGGCCCGGGGCGCCTGACCAAGGCGATGCAGATTGATCGAGGTTTGAACGGCCAGCCCGCAGGCCAAGAAACCGGCCTGTGGATTGAGGATCGCGGCGTGGTGATTCCCCGTCGCAAGATTGCGCGCAGGCCACGCATTGGAGTGGCTTATGCCGGGGAATGGGCGAATAAACCGTACCGATTCCTGCTCACAGGTGGTCGCTCGGAAGGGCGCCCTTGATGGTTACTTTTCGCCAGCCATTGTCGTCGTGCGGGGCTGCGGCGTCGAGTTTTGTTCTGCCCGTATTCGAGCATCCTGTGCGACGCGCATTCCGGCCTCGATTTCGCCGTGCGAGAAGTACGGCTCCGAAGGTCGATTGAGATGCGGGATCCGCTTGCCGGCCAACTGCTGCCAGCTCATGCTGTTATTCAAATGCCAGGCAGCGGCCTGGGCAGCACGTTGGTCGTACTTGTCGTTGGCGAATTGCTTGAGCAGCTCGTGGACTGCCGGGTTTGACGTCAATGCGTCTATCGGCTTGATCTCGTAGGGGATACCCGGACGTGGATCTTTCTTGCCGTGCTCGAGACAAAGCAGACCGACTTTGATCTGGCCAACCTTTTC
>SXHT01000080.1 GCA_005773095.1 Planctomycetaceae bacterium | reverse complement strand
TCATGACGACCATGTTTGCCTTCGGTACCGGGACTCATGCCGAGTCGGCCGTGGCCGTGGCCGCGCAGTCTTATAAGGTCGGTTTAGCCGGTATCTGGTATCAGTGGGTATCGAGCTAGCGAACGATAGAAACGAGACTCCCATGACGAATACTTCGTTGCAGAACAATCCTGACAAGAAAATCGGCGTCATCGGCCTGGGGTTAATGGGAACGGCCTTGACCGAACGGCTTCTCGAACACGGGTATGCGACGGTGGTCTGGAATCGCAGCCCGGAGAAGGCCGAGCCGTTGTTAGCCCAGGGCGCCGTCTGGTCCGACAATCCCCTGCGCAGCTGCGACCGCGTCATCATCAGTCTTTACACGACCGATGTGGTCGAGGAGGTGCTGGGGAAAATGGCGGATGGCCTGCGCCCGGGTCAAATCCTGCTGGACACGACCACGGGCGAGCCCAACCAGTCGGCCGCCTTGGGCGCCAGGCTCGCCCACGTCGGATTGCACTATCTCGACGCTCCGATTTCCGGGTCCAGCGAACAGACTCGTCGCGGGGAAGCCACGATCCTCGTCGGCGGTGATCAGGAAAGCTTTGCCGCCTGTCGTGACCTGTTCTCGTGTATGGCACGGACCGTGCTTCACGTTGGTCCATGCGGGTGTGCGGCCAAGATGAAACTAGTGAGCAACCTTGTTTTGGGTTTGAATCGGGCGGCGCTGGCCGAAGGCCTGGCATTTGCCGCTTCCATCGGACTCGACCAAGAAGCCGCCTTGGACGTGCTGGTGGCAAGCATGGCCTACTCCCGCACGATGGACACCAAGGGTCCCAAGATGCTCCAGGGCGATTTCAGCGTCCAGGCTCGGCTCTCGCAACACCTCAAGGATGTGTGTCTGATATTCGAGCTAGCCGACGCCGCTGGCCAGGCGTTGCCGCTTAGCGAGGCGCACCGTCGCTTGTTGGAGGAGTGCGAGGCCGCCGGGTATGGCGCGGCAGACAACAGCGCGATCATCCGGGCCTTCGACCGCAAGACGCCGGCGTCACCCCACTTATCCCAGAAGCCGCGGGTAGCTGTCCGCGCCGGAGCGATGCATGAGTGAGCACAGCGTCGCCGTTGGGCCAGGGCCAATCAGTTGTCCGCTGGAGGGCGGCTGTGCCGGCCGGATTCGCGCCACTTTCCCATCCACGGCCGGCAAAGCCGGCCCTACCGGATTGCCGAATGTAAAACACGGATTGGCCGTGGCGGTTGGGCAGCGTCGATAGGCAGGGACCATTCCGCCTGATACGATGCGGGCGCCCCGTCGTGGCACTTGCCCTCGACTGTCATTCGGAGCGATTCATCAATGGCGACCTACGCGGTTCCTTCGTTACCGCGCCTTCCCAAAGCCAAGAAGCGTCAAGTCCTGCTCGTCGCCAACGGCGACTTGCGGCTTTCGGCCAATCAACGTTGTTGGGCGGCGCAACAGAAAATGGAGTACGCCCTCACTGCCGCAGTCAAGGCCGGCGGCTACGATCTGGTTCGCGCTCATCCGTACAAGGGGGACGAGCAACATGGCTTCATCGGGTCGCAGAAGGAAGGCATGTGCGTTTTCGCGGGCATCGATCCGCAAGCGCCGCTGATCGTCGCCGAGGCGGTTTGGCAGTATTCGCATCATTTGCTGCACGGCTTGCTGTCGCACGAAGGACCGATCCTGACCGTGGCCAATTGGTCGGGCACGTGGCCAGGTTTGGTTGGCATGCTCAACCTTAATGGCTCGCTTACCAAGGCAGGTAAAAAGTATTCCACCCTGTGGAGCGAAGACTTTGCCGACAAGCAATTTGCCAGGCAGCTTGGTCGCTGGCTGAAAAAGGGTGTTGTCAAACACAAGACCGACCATGTGGCGGACTTCGCCGACGTTAAAGTAGGAACCGCAGAACGCAAACTGGGTGAGGCGCTTGCCGAACAACTCAAGCGCGAAAAAGCCATTATGGGTGTGTTCGACGAAGGCTGCATGGGCATGTTCAATGCGATTATTCCCGACCATTTACTCAACCCCACCGGTGTCTTCAAGGAACGTCTCAGCCAGTCGGCCTTGTACTACGAAACCACGCAGGTCACGGACGGCGAGGCGGACGCCGTGCGTCGCTGGATGGAAGACCGCGGCATGAAGTTCGTCACCGGACCCAATCATGCCGAGCAGCTCACCGATCGGCAGATCCGCTTGCAATGCAAGATGTATCTGGCTGCGCTCCGGATCGCCGACGACTTTGGCTGCCACACGATTGGCATTCAGTATCAGCAGGGTCTCAAGGATTTGCTGCCGGCGAGC
This sequence comes from Planctomycetaceae bacterium, assembly GCA_005773095.1. Taxonomy (GTDB): domain Bacteria; phylum Planctomycetota; class Planctomycetia; order Pirellulales; family PALSA-1355; genus SXHT01. The sequence continues at coordinate 2,036 of SXHT01000080.1, read as the reverse complement.
GACTTAGTCGAAGGCGCGCTCAACAACAGCGAACGCCCGCCAGCGATCAGCCGCGATGGCAGCCGCGTGCTCTACCAAGGCAGGCCGCTGCCGCACTTCAATGAAGTCGACGAGTGCGCCGGCCTCGACGGCCTGATGACCTATCGCATCCACAAGGCCATGGGACAGCCCGTTGAAAACACGCTCCACGATCTCCGCTGGGGCGATTGGGACCAATCCGGCACGGTAAAGGACTACGTCTGGGTATTCCTGATCAGCGGTTCTGCACCGCCAGCGCATTTGATTGGCGGTTGGGCTGGTGCCTCGAGCGAGCGGCAGCCGGCGATGTACTTTCCCTCGGGCGGCGGCACGCTCAAGGGCATCAGCAGGCCGGGTGAGATCGTCTGGTCGCGGATCTTCATCGACGATGGCGAACTGTGCATGGACCTGGGGCGCGCGGGCGTTGTTGAACTGCCCCTCGAAGAAACCAACCGCCGCTGGCAAGCGACGACGCCCCAATGGCCGATCATGCACGCCGTAACTTATGGCGTAACGCGAGACCAGATGATGGCCCGTCACAAGGCGAACCACGTCCAAGTCGCCTATGCCAACAGCGCCACCGAAGCCGATAAAGCCATGCTCGCCAAGGCCGCGATGGCCGAAGCCATGGGCTTGCGCGCGGCCGTCTGCGGCACAAAAAAGAATGGGGCTTCGTGGTAAGCCGCGCGTTAACAATCTCAGGCGGAGACCGTCGCCAATATCGGCCCCCGCGCTGCCGGTCAGCGCACGGACGTTCGAAGTCGTACAGTCGCTATTTTCCGGCTTCGGTGATTTGAAGGTCGACAATAATCGGCAAATGGTCGGAGCCGATGCTGGGACCGACGCGACGATCGACGACGCCAATATCCTGCGAGACCAGACAATGATCGATGGGAATCATCACCGGCCAGTATCGGGCGGGAAAAGTGGCGGAAACACCGAAACCGCAGCGCGTGTCGCGCGTGCCGGTGGCGCGCATGACCTGGCCAAAGCATGGCGACCACCCCGACGTGTTGAAGTCTCCCGCAATAATCGTGGAACGCCGATTCTGTCCGAAGCGCTCGGCAAAATTCGCCAGTTGAGAATTGCGTTGCAGCATCTCGTTGTAAGTGTAGGGCGCCAGCGGATGCACCCCAAAAATGCTGACAACTGCGTCTTTTACGAGAACCCGCGCCACAACGACGAGACAGGGATCCGGATCAACGCCGTCGATGGCCGCGTATTCCAACGGCAAGCGACTGTAAACGCCGCAGCCCGAGTGTCCAGGGCTCGGAAGTACTTTCGAGTGAGGGTAATCGCGGCTGAGCAGTTGCAGATCAGGCAGCCATTCCGGGCTCAATTCAAATACCAAGATCACATCGGGCCGCTCGCGGTCGATGAGTTCCAAGAACAATTCGTGCGAATCGTTGTTAAACCGCAGGTTCGCTGAAAGCAGTCGCAACGATCGGGGCCCTTGTGCGCGCGGAACCTCCGGCCAATAGATCGGCATCCAGCGCACCACGAACGCCAACAGCGCTGCCAAGATTACGACACCGGCAGTCCACCTGCGTCGCGTTACGGCAAAAACGCTTGCCACCATCGCAAGACCGAGGATATATTGGACTTGAAAATGACAGGCGATTTCGCAATACCAGATCCGCGCGGCAAACTCGGGAGAAAGAGTTCCACCCAGCAGGATCGCCGCTAACGCATACAAGGCGATCCAGGACGTGCGCCGCAGCAGCTGTCGGGCGGTCCCAGGAGCTGGAGTTGATGTAAGCGGCACCGCAACGCCCCATCTCAGTCCGTTCGTTTGTTTTTGACAAACGACTCAAACCGTTCAACCTCATAGCGGCTGCCCACCACCAGGGGCGTACGCTGATGGAGGCTTGTCGGCTTTATTTCGAGGATCCGCTGTTCACCGTCGGTGGCCATGCCGCCGGCCTGCTCGGCAAGCATTGCGATCGGGTTGGCTTCGTAGAGCAATCGGAGTTTGCCCTCGGGATAAGCCGCCGTGGGTGGATACAAGAAAATGCCCC
>SXHT01000079.1 GCA_005773095.1 Planctomycetaceae bacterium | reverse complement strand
CTGCTTGCCTAGTCACACCATCGTCTTCAAAAGCGCCAGACACGCATCAATCTGGTCGTCGGTGCCGACGCTGATCCGCAGGCCGTCGCCCCAGCCCGCATAGTTCATGTATCGCACGAGAATGCGGTTGGCCAGGAGGGCCTCATACAGCGGTTTTGCCGGCTTTGACGAGTGCGTCGCCCAGGCGAAATTTGCCTGCGAATCGACCACTTCGAAGCCCAAATGCCGCAAGCCGACGGCCAGTCTTTGCCGCGTCGCAATCACCTTGTGACGGTTCTCAGCCAGCCATGCCTGATCGTCAATTGCGGCGGTCGCTCCTGCAATCGACAGCGCGTCGCAGTTGTACGAGTCTTTCGCCTTGACCAACTCTTCAATCACTTGCGGCTGCGCTACGATGAAGCCAAACCGCAGCCCCGCCAGCGAGTACGACTTGCTCAGGCTGCGCGAAACCATGATCTTTTCGCTCTGCTTAACCAACTCAAGGCAGTTCATTTCCGAGAAATCCGCGTAGGCTTCATCCACCAACAGGGGACACGGAAGCGATTCAGCAAGTTCCCAGACACGCTCCGGCGAAAGCATGCTGCCCGAGGGACTGTTGGGATTCGGCAGGAATGCCAGCCGTAGTTTGTCCCGCTTTGCGGCAAACTTGTCGGTAAGCGACCAGTCTCGCTCGAACAGCACCTCCTCCGCCTCGGCTCCCTGCAACTGGGCCAATGTCTTGTAGAGAATGTAACTCGGATACGGCAGCCGCAACAAATCGCCCTGACCGACGAACGCGCGGGTCACGATCGTCAGAATGTCATCGCTGCCGTTGCCGCACAGAATCCACTCGGGCGGAAACCCCAGCACTTCCCCGGCCCGCCGACGAAACGCGGTTGCCATGGGGTCGGGATAGCGCTCCAGACCACGTTCAACGGTTGCCGCAATCGCAACGGCAACAGCGGGAGAGGCCGGATAAGGATTCTCATTCGTGTTGAGCTTGATAAACTTCCCCACCTGCGGCTGCTCGCCGGGCGTGTAACCGTGCATTTGAGCGATTGTTGGGCGAACGTACTTCATACGACGGCGAATCTACCGGCCACGTGAAGCCCAGGGCTTGCCATCCCCGGGCTTGGATCGAATTAAGTTTCACAGGCGAATCGTCACACTCTGGCCATGCGCCGTGAGCCCTTCCTTTTCGGACATCGTGCGAACAAGATCGGCTGCTTGCTGCAATCGTTCCCGGCTGAAGTGGATCACACTGCTCGATCGCAAAAAGCTATTCGCCGAAAGGCCGCTGGCCCAGCGCGCCGTTCCCCCGGTCGGCAGCACGTGCGAAGGACCGGCTACGTAGTCCCCCACCGCCACCGGACTGTAATTGCCCAGGAAGGCCGCGCCGCAATGCGGAATGCTGGCGAGGAGTTCCTCGGCATTTTCACAGGAAATGTGCAGGTGTTCGGCAGCCAGTTCGTTCGCCACAGCGGCCGCTTCCCGAGCACTCTGGACAAAAATCAGCGCTCCGAATTGCTCCAAGCTCTCGCGGGCCTGCTGACCCCGTTCCAACTGGGCAAGTTGACGTTCCAGCTCGCTGGCGGTTTCGCGAAACACGCGATCACTCCAGGTAATCAAGACACCCGAACCCGGCGCATGTTCGGCCTGGGCGATCAAATCGGCGGCAATAAAGTCGGGCCGGGTCGAATCATCGGCGATCACCACCACCTCGCTGGGCCCCGCGATCGAGTCGATATCCACATCGCCAAATACGTGCTTCTTCGCCAGCGCAACGAACAGGTTGCCGGGGCCGACGATTTTGTCGACTTTCGGCAGTCCCGCAATTCCGTACGCCAGCGCCGCCACGGCCTGCGCCCCGCCGACCCGATAGACTTCGCGAATTCCAAGCTCATGGCAGGTTGCCAGCAAATCGTTGTTATAGGCTCCGAATTTCGTCGGCGGCGCCACCACCGCGATTTCTTGTACTCCCGCGGCCTGGGCTGGCACCGCGGTCATCAGCACCGTCGACGGATAGGCCGCCGCACCCCCCGGCACGCAGATGCCGACGCGGCGGATGGGCAAGTAACGCTGCGCCAAAAAAGAACCGTCATCCCGCGACAGCCGGACGTCACGATGCAACAGGGCCCGCTGAAACTCCAAGAGAGTGTCGCGAATAAGGCGAAGGGTCGACAGAAATGCCGGCTCGGCGGCGCCATGGGCGGCTGCCATTTCCTCCGGCGGAACCCGAAGCGCAGCCTCGGTCAGCTCAACCCCGTCGATCCGCTTGGAATAGTCCAACACCGCAGCCAGACCATGATTTTGCACATCGCGGCAAATACGGCCTGCCACCTGCCCCGGACTGAGCGGCTCGCCAAACACCGCGATCGTCCGCTGACGACCCGATTCGCTGACCACATCGCCGCCCGGGCTCAGCCGCGCGCGCAGCTCAGCCAGCTCCGCGCGCGCGTCTGACTGGCGGCTGTCAATTCGGCGGATTTTCAAGGGAGAAGCCATTGAACCCACAGAACCACGGGCTTGAGCCCTTGGCTACCCACGGTCGCCCCTTAGGGACTATTTCCCGGCGAACAAATCGTTAGACTTCTATTCTTGTCTGCCACCACGGAACGCGAAAGGGGCGTCCCCATAGCCAACAGGACAGTTGCAAAGTCCTCGCAGGTCGGATTTTCAATCCGATCCCCTGTGAGGAAGTTGGCGGCAGGGGCACTCTCCGGATTGAAAATCCGTCCTACTTGCCGACGACGCAATCGCCCTGCACATGGCCAAACGCTTGCTCGATTTTCGCAGCGATACCGTGACCCGGCCCACTCCCGGCATGCGCGCGGCCATGAACGCGGCGGAAGTCGGGGACGATGTCTTTGACGACGACCCTACGATTCATGCTCTCGAAGCTCGTCTCGCGGAGATCCTGGGCAAGCAGGCCGCGCTGTTCGTCCCCTCGGGTACGATGTCGAACCTGATCGGACTTCGGGTGCATTGCCAGCCGGGCGACGAATTCCTCTGCGAAGCAGGCTGCCACCTGTTCCATTGGGAGCAATCGGGCTACGCCCAGATTTTTGGCCTCGCCGCCCGGCCCGTACCCGCGCCGGATTACATCCTGCGCGTGGAACACCTGGAAGGGCTGCCGCGAGGCGATCGCGATAATGAAACCAGGACCCGGTTGGTGTGCCTGGAGAACACGCACAATCGCGGCGCCGGCCGCATCAATCCGTTTGACAACATCAAGGCGATCAGCGCGTGGGCGCAAGCCAACACGCTGCGCCGGCACCTCGATGGCGCGCGACTTTTCAACGCGGTTGTAGCCACCGGCATTCCGGCGCGTGATTGGGCCGCACTGTTCGACACCGTCAATATCTGCTTTAGCAAAGGCTTGGGTGCGCCGGTGGGTTCTGCATTGGCGGGCGACAAGGAAACGATGACCCGCGCGCGCCGGATTCGCAGGGTGCTGGGAGGAGGCATGCGTCAGGCCGGCGTGATCGCGGCCGGGGCCTTGTACGCGCTTGAGCATCATGTGGAACGACTGGCGGAAGACCACACGAACGCCCGGCGCCTTGGCGAGCTGATCGCTGCCAACGACGGCCTCACGCTTAGCCCCGCGCAAATCGATACCAACATCATCTATTTCGAGGTCGCCCCGCGGCACGGCACCGCAGGCGAATTCGTCAAGAAAATCGCCACACAGGGTCTGTTAGTACTACCCGTCTCGCGCACCCATGTCCGCGCCGTGACGCATCTGGATGTGACTGGCGACGATGTTGAGCTGGCCGGCGAGATCCTGCGGCGGGTCTGCCCGGAATAGTCGATTGTCGGGACGTCGCCGTTCACGGGGCCGGGGACGGGCTCATCTTCCCGGCGAAATTGCGAAAGGTGCATCGTTCTGTCAGGAGGTTGTCCACCGTGGTTCCCGGGGAAATGTGCCCCCTCTCTTCATAACCGTTGCGGCTTAACGAACTGACCGGCCCTGAATTTGTCTGCCCGGGACTTGATTTTTGGTTCCCGGAGATCATCTTGTTGACCAGTTAGGATTGGGCAAGCATTATCGGTCTTAACGGGCTGTTATTGCTGGGGGCCATCATTTGCCCAGTTGATTTACGCTGCAAGGGTCAGGAGAACGCTACTGAGTTTGACCAGCTAAGACAATTTCCTCGCTCACAACTCGAAACGCGTGAAAACGCTTTGCCACCCCAAGGGTGACTCCGATCGCCGAGTACTTTGTCGCGAACATCGGTTGCGTTCGTGGGTATCGGTCGAGGGTTTGCATCGACCGGTTGTGGTGGCTTGACATGTACACGCGGATCGAGCGCGGTCGCGCCGGACGGCGCGGGTGGCGGTCGGTCGTGGACACAATTTGGAGTCGTAACAGAACGAGAAAGCAATCACCCATTTCCCCCTTTGAGCCACAGGAGTCAGCACGTGAGAAATCAAACGTGTCGAAGCTCGTCGGCGATTCGGATTTCGGCGATGATTGTGTTCGGAGTGCTGGTGTGCGGCATGGCTTCCGAAGTGCGTGCACAATGGTCGGTCACCTGCCTGCATCCGACCGTTGATGCTGGCTCGCTGGCGCTGGCCGCGAGTGGCGGAAGGCAAGCGGGTTATGCCGTGATCGACGGCGTGCCTCATGCAAGTGCTTGGAGCGGCACGGCGGCATCCTTTGTGAGCCTGCATCCGGCATCAGGAGCTGACGAATCGGCAGCCAATGGAACCGACGGCACGCAGCAGGTCGGCTACGTGCTGGACGACACCAGCTTTCAATTTCACGCTGCGCTTTGGGAAGGCACTGCAGCATCGTTCATCGATCTGAACCCCGCCGGTTCTGACGATTCCGTGGCCAATGGTGTCGATGATGGTCAACAGGGCGGTCACGCCAGGATCGGCGGCGACAATCACGCCGCTCTGTGGGAAGGCTCGGCGGCATCGTTTGTCGATTTGCAAAACGACGGATCGTGGCTCCGGTGCGGTTTTGATTTGCTGAAAGTTGATTGTCAAGAATTCGACTGCGGGAAATCCCAGGAGAACGCCACTGAAACGATCGAGAGTCACACCGAACGGATGGGGACGTCTGTCCAAGACGTGTCTCCCGCCCGAACGGTGGCGTTTTGCTGTCGCGGATTGTGAATCGAGTTTTCGTGATTGCGTAGAAATCCCAACCCATCAGCAACCATTAACCTGACCACTGACCACGCCGTTGGCCGTGGCCAATGGCCACAAACATCGAAAGGACTTGGCTTATGAATCCCATGCTTTTCATTGCGGCGTTCTTGACGTTCGCCGCCAGCGCACTGGCGCTCGACGACACCAAGTTGATTACAGGCGCAAATCACAACGGCGTCACCGAAACCGGCGCCGGTGTGGACATTGGTATCCTGGAACCCGGCAAGCGGCCCAGCGGCGCAGGCTTGGGCGCCCGGCTTAAGAGCATGTACGACTTTTACGGCGTCACGCCCAGCGCGAACAATCCGCCCGACGCCAGCGGCGCCGCCAATGCCGACCACATGACACTCGTGTCGGAAGTGGTGGGCAGCAGCAACGCCACGTACACCGGCGTGGCGCGCGGCGCCAATATCTGGACCGGCGCCATCACCGGCGTCGGCAATCCCACCAACGTCGCCGAGCGCGACGGTGACCATGCCATACACGACAATATGTTCAACAGCTTCCGCGCCGCGGTGGACTACATGTACACGCCCATTGGCGGGCCGCAGCCGTCCGGCCAGGAATACAAGATTCACGACCGCATCGCGCTGTTCAACAATTCGTGGGGCGCGATCTTCGAGCAGGACGACAACGGTGATAACCGCTTTGCGCGCTTTGTGGACCACTATGCCCGCACGCGAGATGTGCTGTTCCTGGGTGCTGCCGGCAACGACGCCACCAATCCTGCGGAACGCATCAACTGGCCTTGGGATGCCTTCAACGGGATCACGGTGGGCATGCTGGATCAGAACGGTGACGCCACTTACACGGATCGTCGGCGCACTTCGCAATACTGGCTCGATCCAGACAATGGCACGAATCCGGATGTCCGCGGCAAGCCTGACATTGTTGCGCCCGGTGGCCAAGTGGGCGACGGCACGCTGAATATGAACGGCACGAGCTTCGCCACGCCGCATGTGACCGGCGCGGCGGCGCTGTTGGTCGAGCAGGGTCTGACCTTGGGCGACCCCAACAACGCCAACCATAACACGATCAAAGCGATCTTGCTGAACTCTGCCCGCAAGCGTCACATGTGGGGCACGACGCCTCAGGAAATCGCGAAGACGAGCACGACTCCGGTGCGCGATTTTCAGGGCGACGGCACCAATCCTCGCACCGATCAGCAGCGCTCGGATCACGACTACTTGAACGGGAAGTCGTTGCGCACCAATCTCTCCGACTTCAGTGCGCCCAAAACCGCCGAATGGACCCCCTCGCAGTGGACCCAGGGCAATAACATCTTTTCCACGTTTAATCCGCTGGATGACGAGCAGGGCACCGGAGCGCTCGATGTCAAGCGTGCGCTATTCCAGCACGCCGCCGGTGAGCAGCATTCCACGAGCAGCAATTTGGCCGCTTCCGCTCCCGTCGATATCAAGGGTTGGGACCGCAACGCGCTCAGCTCGACCACCCAGGACCTGTACTGGGGCCTGAACGATCTGCTTCCCGCGGGAGCATTCTTGACCGCCACACTGGCGTTCGACCGCATCGTCAACGAGATGAACGCCGGCGGTGGCACGCTGGGCATCGTCGACACCGGCGACACGTACAGCTATCCGACCGGCATCAGCTACAACACATTGCCCGACCTGGATTTGAGGTTCTACTTTCAAGGCGAATTGTTTGCGATCTCACAGTCCGTCACCGACAACGTCGAACACCTGCACATTCCGCTGCCCGCCGACGGCGAAATCAACGACTACGTGATCAATGCCCACTGGGTGAACGGACCCGCGGGAGATACCAGGTTTTCGATCGCCTGGTGGACGTCAGTCCCCGAGCCGAGCAGCTTTGTGCTGGCTTTGGTTGCAGTCGCCGGAATTGTGCGAGTCGCACGTCAGCGTAGCAGAATGTAATTTGAAATCCGAAAACACTCTCACAGCGAAAGAAGCCATCATGATTTTCAACCTGGCGTTAGAAGCGTTTGCACGGGCGGCGGAGCGCAGCGGCTGGTCGGTCATTCACGTCCGCGATGATGGGCCCACGGAAAATCCGCCGCTCGACGTTGGCGCCGAGTCGGCTCAGTTTCTCGTGGAGGTTGACGTAGCCGCGGTCAAGGTGCTCTAAGCCGCTGACCACGGTCGTGCCCCGTGCCGCGAGTCCGGCCAGGACGAGCGCTGCGCCGGCGCGCAGATCGGTCGCGGTTACGTGAGCCCCTGAAAGCCGCGGCAGACCCTCGATGGTCGCGGATGAGCCCAACAGCTCGATTCGAGCGCCCATTCGGGACAATTCCGCAGCGTGCAGGAAGCGGCCGGGAAAGACTTCGTCGCGGATGATGCTCTGTCCGTCGGCCAACGATAAAAGCGCCATCCACTGAGCTTGCAAGTCGCTGGGAATGCCGGGATAGGGCAGGGCGGTGATTTGCACGGCGCGGGGGCGACCACAGGCGACGATCGTGATGTGGCCGGTTCCCACGTCGAGCGATACGCCAGTCGCGTCAAGCGCTTCGAGCAGACGGGAAACGTGCGCCGGGATCAATCCTTCCACATGCACTGTGCCGCCGGCAATCGCGGCGGCCAGCAATAATGTGCCGGCCTCGATGCGATCAGGAATTACGCGATGCACAGCGCCACCCAAGCCCGCTTGTCCGCGCACGGTGATTGTGTCACTCCCCAAGCCGTCGATCTGAGCGCCCAGCCGCTGCAAAAAGCGGCCAAGGTCCTCGATTTCCGGCTCTTGGGCTGCACCGCTGATGGTGGTGATGCCGTGGGCGCGGGTCGCGGCGCAGAGCACGTTGGCCGTTCCCGTGACGCTTGGACCATGCGGACCGGCCATGCAGACGTGTGTGCCACGCAATCGCCTGGCCGATGCGATGACGTAGCCATGGGAAATCGAAATCTCCGCGCCGAGCGCCGCCAGCGCTCGCAAGTGCAAATCCACCGGGCGGGGGCCAATGTTGCAGCCGCCAGGAAGCGAGACCACGGCCTTGCCTCGTCGCGCCAAGAGCGGGCCAAGCACGCAAAAGCTGGCCCTCATGCGGCTCACCAGGCGGTGACCGGCGCGCGACCGGGAAGCATCGACCGTTTCGATCAGCAGATCGCCGCAGGGCTGGTAGGTCGAGGCTATGCCAAGTTGATGGAGCACCCGCAACAGGGTTGCTACATCCGCCAGGCGCGGCAGAGCGGACAGGGCGACCGGTGATTCCGCGAGGATCGACGCGGCAAGAATGGGCAGCGAGGCGTTTTTTGATCCGCTGACTCGCACGGAGCCAGCGAGTCGCTTGCCGCCGATGATTCGCAGGCATTCCATCGCCATTCAAGCGCGTCGCAAGCGAGCGCGGCTAAAATAAACTAGTTCGTACTGCGTTTTCCCACAACCACACGGCCGTGGCCAGCGAGGTCTTTGATTATTTCCGGCGACTCGAAGGCCTTGTTGTTCGCCACCAGCTCGTGAACTTCGCGGAGAATGATAGGGCTGATTTCCATCGCCAGCCAGCCGCCGGGCCGAAGATGCCTGGCGGCCTGCGGAATCAAACGCCTGGCAACGTCCATTCCCTCTTTGCCTGCATCGACTGCGAGCCGCGGCTCAAAGTCGCGAATGGTGTGCGGCAGTTGGTCGCAGTCATCGCTGCTGATGTAGGGGGGGTTGGCGGCGATCAAGTCGAAATGTCGATCGTCATCGATCGCCGCGAATAAATCACTTTCGACAAACTCCATGCGGTCGGCCACGCCGTGCGCTGCTGCATTTTCACTGGCGATGGCAATCGCTGCCGCGCTAACGTCCACCGCAGTGACGCGTGCCGACGGCGCGTGCCTGGCAATCGCCACGGCGATGCATCCGCTGCCCGTACACATGTCACAGACCTCGACCGGCACATCTCCCCTCGCTTTGATGCGATCCAACACGGCCATCACCACGTGTTCGGTCTCCGGTCGGGGAATGAGCACGTCGGGCGTGACTTTGAAGTCAAGCGAGAAAAACTCTCGCTTGCCAACCAGATAGGCCACCGGCATGCCATCAGCCCGCTTTTTTACCAGCTCCCGGAACTGCGTCCGCAAGGCATCGGCGGCCACTTCCTCGAAATTCGCATAAAGCTGAATCCGCGGACAGCCGCGCGCATGGGCCAACAGCACTTCGGCCTCGAGCCGCGGTGAGTCGGAGCCGTGCTGCTTCAAGTAGTCCGTCGTCCAAATAAGCAGTCGGGCGAGGGTCCACGGGGCGTCGGGCATGGGAACTCGGAAACGGGGAACAGGGAACTCAGAACGAGAGGTAGGATACCGCACCGGCCGTCGCGGCGAAATTGCAGTTCCCAGCTCCAAGTTTTGAGTTCCGCGTGCCGAGTTCCCAATTCGGCGCTGTGAGTTCGGCGTTTACTCGACGGTTCCGAACGCATCGCGCTGTTGGTGGCGGTCGTAGTCGAGCAGCGCTTCGGTCACCGGTTGCAGGTTGCCGGCCATAATATTGTCCAACTTGTACAAAGTCAGCCCGATCCGATGATCGGTCAGGCGGTTCTCGGGAAAGTTGTACGTGCGAATGCGTTCGCTGCGATCGCCTGAGCCGACGAGCGACTTGCGTTCGCTGGCTCGGCGGGCGTCCTCCTGCTTTTTCTTGTGTTCATAGAGCCGCGTCTTGAGCACACGAAGTGCCCGAGCATAATTCTTGTGCTGGCTTTTTTCGTCCTGGCATTGCACGACGAGGCCCGTCTCGAAATGCGTGAGGCGGATGGCGGACGACGTTTTGTTGACGTGCTGACCGCCGGGGCCGCTCGCGCAAAACGTGTCCTTGCGGTAGTCGTCGGGCTTGAGTTCGATTTCAACGTCTTCGGGCTCAGCCAGCACAGCGACGGTGGCGGCGGAGGTATGAATGCGGCCCTTGGTTTCGGTGTCGGGAACACGCTGGACGCGGTGGCCGCCGCTTTCGTACTGCAGCTCACGATAGGCGCCATCGCCTTCGACGCCCAGCACAAGCTCCTTGAAGCCGCCCAGTTCCGTGGCGTTCATGTCCAGGACTTCTAATTTCCAGCCGCGCATTTCGCAGTAGTGCTTGTACATGTCGTACAGATCACGGGCAAACAGGGCCGCTTCGTCCCCCCCCGTGCCGGCGCGAATTTCCATGACGCACTTCGCGCGGTTGGCGTCTTCGCCGCCAATGGTCATGTCCAAGAGCTCGTTCCAGATTGCCTCGCGCTGTTCGCGCAGCGGGGGAAGTTCGGCTTCGGCCAGTCCGCGTATGTCGGCATCCTTGCCCGAGATCATTTCCACGGCCTCGGCAATTTGCTGATTGAGCCTTTTGAACTGCCGGTACTTGGTGGCGAGCTTCGCCAGCGAGCCATGTTCGCGCGCGGCGGCAGCCATCCTGGCAGAATTGATTTGCACGTCCGCATCCATCATCTGCCGGCCCAGTTCTTCGAAGCGAGCGAGCTTTTGTTCTAATTCTTCGCGCATGGGTCAATCAGGTACTGCGGGGTACACGGGCCGGGGACTGGCTCATTTTCCCGACGAAATTGCGCGAGGCGCATCGTCCTGTTGGCGGGTTGCCCAACGTGGCTCCCGGGAAAATGTACCTGTCCCCCTTTCTTGGCCCCCGCTCGACCCGCGGGACCTACTCGGCTTCGGCACCAACAGCTTCGGCCTTCTTGCCTTTGCCGCGTTTGAGGCTGGCATAGCCTGCGGTGAACTTGTTCTTGAACTTCTCAATGCGGCCGGCCGTATCGATGAACTTCAGCTTGCCGGTGTAGAACGGATGGCAGACGTTGCAGATATCGACCTTCAGCTCCGGCCGCGTGCTGCGCGTGGTAAAGCTGTTCCCGCAGCCACACTTGACGACGGTCACGAAGTACTCGGGATGGATGTCTTTTTTCATGGCCCTAACCCCTGCCTGGGCGATTTTTTGGAAACTCAAATCTTAACAGGCATCAGGGGATGGGTAAAGAGGTGGTTTTCGTAAGGCAATGCCTGCGGCTCCCAGCCGGAGGGCTGGGTGCCCTGGGGGCACCTCCCGGCGGCCGGCTGGCAGGACCCGTAACGCCCCATTTCTCACCGCCATGGAAGAAGTTGTCACAGCGCGCCTATCAATCCGAAACGTTAGCCAGGGTTTTTTGATTTCGCCATCATGCGTCGTGCGCGCAGGCGGTTGCCCACGCTTTGCGGTGATTTATCCAGTTGATACTGGGCGACCGCTTTCTCGATCTCACCCATCGCTTCGTACGTGCGACCCAGGTTGTAGCGCGCGCCGGAAGTCCAGGGACCGCCCGGGCTGGAGATCAAGACCAGATCGTAAAGCCAGTGCACCGCGGCTGGATACTGCTGCTCGTCGAACGCAATCAGCCCCAGCCAGTAGCTGGCCGCCTGTTTGACCTCCTGGAAGACCTGTTTTTGTTCCGCAGGAACGGGAATCGCATCAACCTGCGACTGCGGCGGGCGGGCTTCCAAATAACGCCCCTTCGCCCCCTGTTCTCCGTCGAGGTTGCCCTTGAACTGGCGCACGCGGGCGTCGTAGAGCGGAGTCCCTCGCAGGAAAATTCGCATATCACGGGCAGCCGCTTGTCGTTGCGGCTCTGACCAATTGCGGCGCGCTTGCAGCACTTCGTACGGCATCAACCACAACCGCGCATCGGAAATATGCGGGAGCCTCTTGATTGCCTCGATCGACTTGCTCGGGTCGGTCGTCAGTACGACCCGCTCATCTCCAGCCAGCCGTGATTCGACTAACTTCATGCCACGCGAAAGATAACCGGGCGAAGCTTCCACAAGCGCGACCACCCCTTGCAGATCGCTGGATTTCACCGGATAGGCGTGCTCCGCGTCGAGATCGAGCGCCCGCAGCAGCGCGTCATCCTCCGCAACCTGCGAAAGGGTTGCTACAGGTTTTCCTTCGGGTCCAGGAATTGGCAAGCCGAGCCGCGGGTCGAACAGGTACAATTCATCCCTTATTTGCACGGCGGGCAACCAGGGTCGCAGTTTCGTCGTGTCCTTCTCGCCGGGGATTGCCAGCATCACGGCTTCCAATCCCTGCTGGCGGCATAGTTGGATAAACACCCAAGCGCGCTCAAGCACCGTCCCCCGGCCGAGCAACAGTATTTCGCCCAGCGACTGATTTGCCGCCACGCCGTTGTCGGCCCCTTCCGGCTCAATCTGTAAGTTGCGAATCGTCCAATCGAATAGTCGCGAGGCGTTCACAAGGTCGTCAACGCCCTCGCTGGCGGTCTTCGCAATGTCGCGCAGCCAAACGCACTCCATCAGGAATTGCATGTCTTGCTGGTCGTAGTCGGGAGCATTGACGCGCTTCACTTCCGGCAGTTCTTGCAGTGGCTTGGGAAGCGAACCGATGACCGGGTCAAGCTGCCAGGAAACTTCGGGATTGCTCTCGCGCCGCCAGTGATTCAAGTGGTCGCGCAGCAGCGGCAGCATTCGCTCGGGCGGAAAATCCTCCAACTGGTTGAGATTGCTGGCAAAAGTCTGGAAGAATTGCCCACGCTGATCGCCGACGGTCGCACTTCCTGACAAGGGACCGGCAGAGTTGCCTGGTTCGCCGCAACCGCAGATGGCAACCATCAGCCAACTGGCGGCAAGCAGATTGATCGCTTGCAATCGGTGATCGGTGAATTGAAATCCAGACGCACGATTCACGTCAGCCCCTCCACCGTTTCGCGAATCTTGAGCAAACGCTCCAGCATCGCGGCCACCTGATCGAGCGGAATCATATTCGGGCCGTCGCTGGGCGATGTGTCGGGGGTTGGATGGGTTTCAAGGAAGAGGCCGTCGACGCCAATGGCAATCGCCGCACGAGCAAGCGGTTCAACCATGGCACGGTTGCCGCCGGTGGCCGACCCAAGGCCGCCTGGCTCCTGGACACTGTGCGTGGCGTCGAACACCACCGGAACGCCGAGCGAGCGCATCTCCGGCAACGCGCGCATGTCGTTCACCAGCCGCCCGTAGCCAAAAAACGTGCCGCGTTCGCATAGCAAGATGTTTCGGCAGCCCCCCGACTCCAGCTTGCGAACCACGTGCTGCATGTCCCACGGCGCCATCATCTGCCCTTTCTTGACGTTCACCGCCCGACCCGTCCGGGCCGCCGCCAAGAGCAGGTCGGTCTGTCGAGCAAGAAAGGCCGGGATTTGCAGCAGCGCGCAGACCTGGGCGACCTTCTCGGCCTGGTGCGACTCATGAATGTCCGTGGTCACCGGCAGTCCGGTCTCGGCTTGGACCTTGGCCAGCACGGCCAGACCGCCTTCCACCCCCGCGCCACGAAACGCCGCGGCACTCGTGCGGTTTGCCTTGTCGAATGAGGCCTTAAACACGAGTTGAATCGGAAGCGAAGCGGCGATCTCCTTCAGCCGCCGCGCGATCAACAGCGTCAACTCTTCCGACTCAATAACGCATGGTCCCGCAATCACCAGCAGCCGCTGTTGGCTGCCGACACAATGAGGCCCAATTTGGATAGGGTTTTGCGGCACGACGGGGACAAGTGCGTTGATCCGTTAGGTTCGCAGTCATGACTATTGTACCGAATTCGCCGCGTCGGGGTCAGACCCTCGTGAGCGAAGCCCGGCTAATTCACAGGCACCACAAACGATCGCGGCACGATCAATGTCAGACGCCCAGGCAGCACGTCGACTTCAACCGGCAACATTCCGCCGGGGTCGCCATCCACTTCGTAAGGAACTTCTTCCGCGGATTCAATACGAAAACGTGGCGATCGGCTGATGGTGCAGTCAGGTAAGTTGCGTTGGGTTCCCATCAAAAGATGCGGCAGATAACGTAAGGTGGAGAAAAGCCCGCCATGGCGCAGTGCGCACAAGTCGAGTTGGCTGTCGGTACCCGAGGCGCCGATGCCCGGTTTGAGGCCGGCCGCATAACACGGCAGATTACTCACAAAGGCCCAGCGCGCCGAAACTGCATCTCCGGGATTCGTCAGGCCATCGGAGAAGACTTGCAATTCGGGAAACCGATAGCTGCCCAGCGCCGCAAGAATGGGTGGCAGGTAGGTGAATGAGCTGATGTGCCCCGTACGAGCGGCATGGACCTGCCGAACGATCTCGGCATCGAACCCACACGAGCAGACCGCCATAAATAGCCTGCCATTGGCCCGTCCTGCGTCCAATTGCACGGTCGCTCCGTCGAGCAGCATCTGGCCGAATTCCTGGCAACGTGGGGTGGCCCCCACGTAGCGAGCGACCAGGTTGGCCGTTCCCGCTGGATAGGTTGCCAACGGCGTTCCCGGGATCGTTCGATTCATAAGTTCGGCAATCGTACCGTCGCCGCCAGCGCTAACCAGAGCGCGAAGCCGACCCTGCTCATGAAGTTGGCTTGCCCGGAGTTCGGCG
>SXHT01000078.1 GCA_005773095.1 Planctomycetaceae bacterium | reverse complement strand
GTCGCCGAACTTCGCAGCATGGCTGACTGCGTGCCTCCGCCGCTGGACAGCACCACCAATTCGTTTGTGACAGGGTCTTTGGTGGTCGTTGGATCGTTGCGATTGCCACTGATGAGCGTCTTCTTGGCACTGAATGAGATCACATCCAGCGGCGATTCCTTATACACAATGCTGCCGCCCCCCGTGGCGGAGGTGTAGATAAAGAACAGGCGATTCGCAAATTCACTGACGGCCACAACGGCCCGCGTGCCGGAACCATCAACCGCGTACGCCGGATCCCATTGTCCGTTCGGACGGCGGACCAACAACACCATGGCGGGTTGGCTGCCGGAATCGTAGCTGGTCTTGACCGCGGCATACACAGTGCCGTCACTGGTGACCGCCATGCTCAAATGATCGTCGGCGAAACCGTTGCCGACATTGACGGCGGAAGATCCGGCAGGCACTTCGTCGGCCGACCAGGCGGTGGGACTATCGCCGTCGATGTGCGTGCGGAAGCCAAATCGCTTGCTGTTCTGATTTGACCACAGCACACCGATCTGGCCGTTCGGCATGGCAAGCACGCGAGAAATGTCGTCCGAGGTGATGCCACTGGCCACCGTGATGGGACCGCTCCACGAAGTATAGGGGCCATCGCTATACCGGGCTTCGACCGTCGAGCTGGCGTCGGAGATGAGCCACATTCGGCCCGTCGAGTCGATGTCGATCGTGGCGGTCTCGACGCCGCTGGAAAGGTTGATGTTCACAAGATTTGGCCGCGACGACCACATTTGATAGGTGTTCGCGCCAGCGACGTATTCGATCGACGCCAATTGGCTTGTCGAGCCGTCGTAAAGCAGCACATGGGCAACGTCGCCCAGCTTCTTGACATCGGCACGGGCGCCATCGTTGTCGGAAATCCTGAGGACCTTCGTCCAACTGGTGCCATCCAGGCGTCGTACCCACATGCCGGAGCTGTCGGGCATCGCGCAAAACCATGTACTGTTGTGCTGCCAGACCTTCGACTGCGGCTTTTCACCGGTGTTGGCCGACGCAGAGATATCGCCCAGCGGGCTGACGCTGAAGGTCGCGTTGGGAGCCGCCGAAACGAGGGCATTTGCCTGGAAGGTTGGCGTTGGGTCGGCAACCAGCGCCGCGGGATCATCCGGCGGATTGGCCGTCGAAATGAAACGTCCCGAGAGAACGGCCATCAGTTGCCGATTCTCCAGAGTCTCGAAGGTAAAGAGTCGCGAGTTGCGACGGGGTCGGACACGGTCGTTACGACCATAGCCGCGTCCCCAGGAAGAGGAACCGTTGGACATTTAGACGCTCACAGGGGCGACGCTTGGATGGGAGGGGCGTCGCGAAAGGGAGGAGGGAAATGGGAGGGCTATTCGCCGACTATGCTCGGGCTTGCTAGCAGCTTCAATAGGCAAGCTGGACAAAATGCAGAAAATCCAGCGATTGTCGGCGAAGGTAGCGAATCTGCCGTTTGGGTAGTCGGACCGCGGCGATATACTCCGGCCGTTCCGAATTTTCCGCGCCGAACGCCCGGCTTCCGATCTCGTTACACGATGCACCTGGGTCTTTTTCTGCCGAATTGGATAGGCGATGTGGTCATGGCCACGCCGGCATTTCGCGCGCTTCGCAAACAATTTCCCACGTCGCGATTTGTGGGAGTGATGCGACCCTACGTGGCCGATGTGCTGGCCGGCTCCCACTGGTTTGATGAGCAGCTTTTTTTCAAGCCCGGCGCACAACAGAAAGACCTGGGATCCTGGTCCCTGGTAAGAAAGCTCCGCGAGCGAAAGCTGGACGCCGTGGTGATGTTCACCAACTCATTGAGCACCGGGCTGATGGCCTGGCTTAGCGGTGCGCGGGAGCGCGTGGGCTACGTTCGCTACGGTCGCGGCCCCTTGCTTACAACCAGACTGTTTCATCCGAAGCAGGGTCGAAACTGGTTGCCGACGCCCGGCATTGACGCTTATCTGCAACTTGCCTATGCGATGGGTTGCAGGTGGGAATCGCCGCACATGGAAGTGGCCACGACCGCTTGCGATGAAGCAGCTGCCGACGCCGTCTGGAAGAAGTTTCACCTGCCGCCAGGCGATCAGGTGGTTGTGCTCAACTCGGGCGGGGCATTCGGCGCGGCCAAGCTTTGGCCAACGGAGCATTTTGCGGTACTTGCCAAACGGCTTGCGGCCGAGCGTGATCTGGCAGTGGTCGTCAACTGTGGCCCCTCGGAAAAGCCGATCGCAGCGGAAATCGTGCGGCTGGCGAATCACCCACGCGTGGTAAGCCTGGCTCGGGAAGACGTGCCGATCGGATTGACCAAAGCTTGTATCCGCCGCAGCCGGATACTCGTGACAACTGACAGTGGTCCGCGTTTTTTTGGAGTCGCCTTCGGCGTGCCCACGGTGTCGCTGTTTGGCCCGACGCATATGGCCTGGAGCCGCACGCATGCCGATCACGAAATTTGTCTGGCGAAGGAGGTGCCTTGCGGTCCTTGCATGAAGCGCAATTGCCCGCTCGGCCATCACCGCTGCATGCGCGACCTGGGCGTGGAAACCGTACTGGCCGCCGTGGATCAACAGCTTGCCACCCGGCGGTCTCAGGCAGCGTAGTGCCTATCCCTCCTCCGCCTCTCCCCGGCGCTTGCGGTTTCGCAAGCCATGCGGAGCTGATATATTCTGATTTTCAGCATCCAACACGGGAGTTCTCATGCGTACTCGTCCGCGCAGCAAATTCGTCAAGCAGTTGAAGGCCCGCCGTTGTTCTAAGTGCGGCGGCAAGATGAACACCCTCAGCAAGCGCTGTAAGCGCTGTTCCGCGCCAGTCGCTCGTCCCCAGAAGTAGGACTCGCCAAGAAAACACGCGCGCTCATTCGTCGCGACTTCGAACGCCTGACCTTGGCGGCATTGGGTGGCCTGTCCCCCTCGCTTGGCCAGTGAACGGTTACACTGGGCTTAAATCCGATCCAGCGACCCATTCCACTGCACGAAGCCTTCGATCGCTTCGTACTCGGCGAGCCCCAGCTCGTCGTAGATCTTCGCCGTGGCCCGGTTGCGGTCTTCGGCCCGCTGCCAGAACTCGCGGCGATCGCTGCCGGGAAACAGCGCGCGATCCTTTTGCGACTGGTGCTTAAAAATGGCGTTGCGTTTGCGGGCCAGTTCGCTGGGGCTCAGCGGCACCGCCATCTCAATTTCATCTGGACCCCATTCGTGCCATGCGCCGCGGTACAGCCACACCTGGCAGCATCGGCGCCACGATTCACTTTTCATTCGATCGTATGCTTCCAGCACGGCCTTCAGACACGTGCGGTGCGTGCCGTGCGGGTCCGACAGATCGCCGGCCGCGTAAATCTGGTGCGGCTTGAGTTCCATGAGCAAATCAACGATGAGCTGAATGTCCTCTTCACTGAGCGGTTTTTTGCGCACGCGGCCCGTCTCGTAAAACGGCATATCGAGAAAGCGAAGCTGCGCGTCGGGCACGCCGCACGCCCGACCTGCGGCGCGGGCTTCGCCACGGCGGATTAAGCCTTTGATCTTTTGCACTTCCCCGCTGTCGACCTGCCCGGCGACCTTGTGCCTGAGAAACTCGTCGATATGGGCCTCCAGCTTGATGGTACGATCATTCTCGATACCAAAGGCCCGGTTGTAATCGCTGAAAAACTCGGCAAATCGGATGGCGTCATCATCGAACACCGCGATGTTGCCCGACGTCTGATAGGCGATGATCACCTTGTGCCCCTGGTCGACGAGCCGAATCAACGTGCCCCCCATGCTGATCACGTCGTCGTCGGGATGCGGCGAGAAAACCAGCACGGTTTTTGGAAATATCTCGTCGTGGAGCCGTGGCCGGTCGCCCGGCCGCTTGGCGTGCGCCGGCTTGCCGCCGGGCCAGCCGGTGATCGTGCCTTGCAAATGTCGAAAGACCGACAGGTTGATATCGTAGGCTGGGCCATGCTCGGCCAGCAGCGCCTGCAGCCCCTCCTCGTTGTAGTCTTCCTCGGTGAGCTTAAGAATCGGTTTCTTTAGATGTTGCCCCAACCAGATCACCGCTTTGCGAATGCTCGTTTCCTCGGTTGGCACCCAGCCCAGCACCCACGGCGAGCGTGTGCGCGTCAGCTCCGCCGCCGCGGCTTCGTCCAGGATCACTTGGGCATTCGGGTGTTCCTGCAGGAAGCTCGCAGCCACCACCGGCGTGATCTCACCTTCGACGGCCGCGGCGACAATCCTCGCCTTGTGCTCGCCGAAGGCCATCATGATGATTTCGCGCGCCGAAAGAATCGTCCCCACGCCCATCGTGATCGCCCGTCGCGGCACGTGCTCCTCGCCAAAGAAATCGCTGGCGGCATCAATCCGCGTGGTGCGGTCCAGCGTGATCAACCGCGTGCGGCTGTTCTTGCCCGAGCCGGGCTCGTTGAAGCCCACGTGGCCGGTGCGTCCGATGCCGAGCAGTTGCAGGTCGATGCCGCCGGCCCTGCGAATTTCCTCTTCGTACCAACGGCAATGCTCGGAGACCTTCTCCATCGGCAACCTGCCGTCGGGGATGTGCACGTTCTCGCGAGGAATGTCAACCCGATCGATCAGATGCTCGTTCATGAACCGCACGTAACTTTGCAGCTCGCTCGGGCCGATCGGATAGTACTCATCCAAATTGAACGTGATGACGTTCTTGAACGAAAGCTGCTGCTCGGCATGCTGTCGGGCAAGCTCGTTGTAAACGGCTACCGGCGTAGAACCGGTCGCCAGTCCGAGCACGACGTTTCGCCCCTGCGACGCTCGTTCGCGGATCAGGTCGGCAATCCGCTGGGCTACCTTTTGGCTGGCGTCGCGAGCGTGCGGAAAGACTTCGAGGGGAATGTGTTCGCGGGCAGCCAACTGCTCGGGCAGCATGTTCATCGACGAACCTTTCTGGATGGGCACAAGCAGGCGAGAAAAGCAGCCCCCATTTCAACATCCGGCGGCCCCTTGCGCCAAGGCTTGGTTCGGGTTGGCGGCGCAAAGCCGCGCAATGTCCTGGGCATTCAGGCCGAGGTATTGCCGCAGATTTTCGGCGGCGCGAGGCATTGTTAACGCCGAGCCGGCGAACTGCCGAGGATCGTGCGGATCGCGCGGCACCAAATCCTCGCCCACGTCGGCGACGACGCTGCCGATCGTAAAACGCCCCGGCCCCATGCCAGCCGCCGAGATCGCGTCGGTCACGACAATCGAACGCTCGATGCCCACGATCCGCAAGTAATTTTGCAGCGCAAAAAATGGAATGTGAGCGCCGTCGGCGATAAACATCACCCAAAGTCGATCGGCCAACGCGAGCACGCGTTGAATAATATTGTCGTGCCGTGCCAGCACAACGGGGCAGCCATTGCCCAAGTGCGTGCACATCGTCAGCCCGGCGTCGATGGCGCCGCGAAGTGTGTCGAGCGGAGCATCGGTGTGCCCCGCCGAGACAACGACGCCTTGCCGCACCAGCCTGCTGGTCGTTGCGAAGTTGGCGTCGCACTCCGGCGCGAGCGTGAACAGTTTCGCAAGCCCATCCGCCGCGTCCAACAGTCGCTGCATCGCACCCGTCTCGGCCGGGAGCACGCAGTCGGGAGGATGGGCGCCGACATAACCGTGCGCGGAATTAATAAACGGGCCTTCGATATGAATGCCCACGATCAGATCACGCAGCAGCGGGTCCTGCTTTCGAAGCTCAACCAGTCGGCGCAAACGCCGCACCATGGCATCCAGGTCGGCGGTGATGACCGTGGCGAGCATGCCGGCCACGCCGTCGGCACGGAGTCGTTGAGCTGCGAGATACAGCGATTCAAGCGTGAGATCGTCAGCATTGAAATCGACGCCCGCGTAGCCGTTGACCTGTAAATCGAAGAAACCGCTGCTGCCCATGGCATGTATGGTACCGTGTCATTAGCCTGTGGTGCAAAGCACTGTCCTGGCTGAACTTGAATTAGCCAGTGCGGCACCAAAAACCGCAGCCGTAAGGTAGAGAAGAAGACTTTCAACATGCCCGGAAACCAGTGCCAATGCCAGCGAGTGGGCAGGATTCATGGAAGGAAACCGTTCACGGGCCGGGGACTGGCTCATTTTCCCGGCGAATTCGCGCAAGGCGCATCGTTTGGTCAGGAGGTTGTCCAACGTGGTCCCAGGGAAAATGTGCCCCCTGTCTTGGCCCGCGAACGGTTAAAAAGTGGCCACCCTCACTTGCACGATCTCGGACTT
>SXHT01000012.1 GCA_005773095.1 Planctomycetaceae bacterium | reverse complement strand
TTCCGGAGCCGGTACCGCCGGAGATTACGATGTTCAACCGGGCTTTCATGGCGCCTTCGAGCAGCATGACCATTTCAGGCGTGAAGGCCTTGTAGTTGAGCAGATCCTCCAGCTTGAGCGGATTGCTGCCGAAGCGGCGAATCGAGACCGCCGCCCCGTCCAGGGCCAAAGGCGGTATGATGGCGTTCACGCGGGAGCCGGCGGCCAGTCGGGCGTCGACCATCGGACAGACTTCGTCGACTCGCCGGCCGACCTTGCTGACGATGCGGTCGATAATCTGCAACAAGTGGTTGTTGTCGCGAAATTGCACCACGGTCTTTTCCATCTTGCCCCGACGCTCGATATAAACGTGTTTCGGGCCGTTGATCAGAATATCGCTGATCGTCGGGTCTTTGAGCAGCATTTCCAGCGGGCCGAGGCCGAACGTCTCGTCGAGCACTTCATCGACCAGCCGATCCCGTTCGCTGCGGTTGAGCAGGGTGTCTTCGGTGTCGCAAAGGTGCTCGACCACAAGACGAATCTCGCGTCGCAGCACGTCGCCGGCCAGGTCGCCGACTTTCGTCAGGTCAAGCTTATCGACCAGCTTGCTGTGGATCTTGCGCTTGAGGTTTTCGAACTCGGCCGCCTTCGATTCTTCGACCGGGCTGCGGAGAGTCGCGGGACGGATAGCCATTGGTATTGCGGAGTATAAGGGTAGGATGCCTCTTGCAAACCTTAGCTTACAAGAATGCACAAGACGACCAGCGAAGCTGAGAAAAGCGAGCGCTAGGCGAATCAGTCACACCCGGCAGGATGGCGACGGTTGTAACGTCTGCGCGGATTATGGATCGAAAACCGGGGTGGCTCCGATCGAATCGTCGATAGCCAGTATCTCGGT
This sequence comes from Planctomycetaceae bacterium, assembly GCA_005773095.1. Lineage (GTDB taxonomy): Bacteria > Planctomycetota > Planctomycetia > Pirellulales > PALSA-1355 > SXHT01. Next base: position 6,323 of record SXHT01000012.1, on the reverse strand, counting down.
ACATCGCATCGCGATTCTCTCTTGTAAATCCGCGATGTCGGCGCCCCCACGAGAATGGTGCCCTTTCGGGCGCTGGGGAAGCGGGAAAAAAAGTGCGGGTTTGCCGGTGTGTCTTCGCTTTCCCAGGATTGTATCCCCTGGTGAATTCGTTACGATGCACGGTTTGTTGCACCCGTGGGGAGACCCGAAAGCCGACACAGGCGGATTCTTACGACGCCGCCGGGCGTTCTTACAATTAAGGAAAGGAAAGGAACGATTTATCATGACTCCCAAAGAAGTTTTGGCGCTATGCCGCGAAAAGGATGTCAAGGCAGTTGATCTTCGGTTCATCGACTTTCCCGGCATCGTGCAGCACTTCACGATTCCGGTGGGAAAGCTCGAAGAAGATGTCTTCGAGGACGGTCTCGGCTTCGATGGTTCGAGCATTCGTGGTTGGCAGGCGATCAATGAAAGCGACATGCTCGTTGTGCCGCAGCCCGCGACCGCCTTTCTCGATCCGTTTACCGACCTGGCCACGCTGGTGATGATCTGCAACATTCAGGATCCGATCACGCGCGAGGACTACAGCCGCGACCCTCGCAATGTCGCGCGCAAGGCCACCAACTATCTGAAGAGCACGGGCATTGCCGACACTTGCTACACGGGGCCCGAGGCCGAGTTTTTCATCTTCGACGACGTGCGCTTCGACCAGAACCAGCACGAAGGCTACTACCATATCGATAGCATCGAAGGCGAATGGAATCGAGGCCGCGATGAGAAGCCCAATCTGGCCAACAAACTGCGCTACAAGGAAGGCTACTTCCCGGTGCCGCCGGCGGACCAGTTGATGAACATCCGCAACGAGATGATGCAGACGATGATTGATTGCGGCATCGACGTCGAAGCCCAGCATCATGAAGTGGCCACCGCCGGCCAATGCGAAATCGACATGCGGTTCGACGAACTCGTGCGTATGGCCGACAAGCTGATGCTCTACAAATACATCATCAAGAACGTCGCCCGAAAGCACAACAAGACGGTCACGTTCATGCCGAAACCGCTGTTTGCCGACAATGGCTCGGGGATGCACACGCACATTTCGCTGTGGAAGGCCGGAAACCCGCTGTTTGCCGGCAGCGGCTACGCGGGACTGAGCGACATGGCACTGCATGCAATCGGCGGCTTGCTCAAGCATGCGCCGTCAATCCTGGCGTTCAGCAATCCCACCACCAACAGCTACAAGCGGTTGGTGCCGGGCTACGAAGCGCCGGTGAATCTGGCGTACTCGCAACGCAACCGGTCGGCAAGCTGCCGCATCCCGATGTACAGTCCCAGCCCCAAGGCCAAGCGTATTGAATTCCGTTGTCCCGATCCGAGCTGCAACCCTTACCTTTCGTTCTCGGCCATGCTGATGGCGGTGATCGACGGAATCCAGAACAAGATTCATCCGGGCCAGCCGCTCGACAAGGACATTTACGATCTGGAACCCGAGGAGCTGGCGGCCGTGCCGAAGACGCCCGGATCATTGGAGGCAGCCCTCGACGCGCTCGAGGCCGATCACGAGTTCCTGTTGCGCGGCGACGTGTTCACCAAAGACGTGATCGAAACGTGGATCTCCTACAAGCGCGACAAAGAAGTGGACGCCATGCGTTTGCGGCCCCATCCTTACGAGTTCTGCTTGTACTACGATATTTAGTGTCGCGTAGTGTCGCGATTGTAGTTTTTGCCCGCAGTCGTCGTCAAAGCGCGATGGCCGCGTCTGTTTCCGTCTCCAGGTGAGTTTTATAGCGGTTCTGACACTGCTAGCGTCTCTCGCAGAAGGTTGGATGTCGCGGCGGACGATGAAGATAGCGTTGCTATCAATGCACTCACCGGCGCAGATCCGACATGATGTCGCACGCGCATTACAACTCGTCGCCCGCTGACTGGAACACCAGAGGCGCGACCACTCTCGAGAAAAGGATGTCTCGGCATGGCTGCGCGTTTCGACAGGCGGATACCGACGAGGGTTAGGTACGCTTCGCCGCCACTCCGGAAATTCGCATGACCGCGATTGGCGAAGGCACGGTTCCGTTCTTCGTCGATACCGGACAGATTCCCGCCAGCGATTTTCAGGAATACGGCGCGGAGTGGGCGTGGGTCAATGGTCCCTTATCGTTCCAAGCCGAGTTCGCCTGCGCCAACGTGATCGCCGACGCCGGCGGCACCCAGTTCTATCACTCGGGCTACGCCTATGTCAGCTACTTTCTGACCGGCGAGCATCGCCCGTACGAACGCAAGCGTGGTCGGGTCGATCGAGTGATCCCATTCACCAACTTCTTCTGCGTGCGGTCCAAAGATTGCGACGTCTGCCACGGTTTGGGCGCGTGGGAAATTGCCGCGCGGTGGGCTTACATTGACCTCGATCAATCGCCCAACATTGGGGCGGGCAGGATGAACTGCTACACAGTCGGCCTGAACTGGTACCTGACCCCATACTTCCGCACGATGGCGAACATCACGTTCGCCGACTTGGACAATAACACGTTTGGCAATAGCGACGCCCAGGTCTACTCGATGCGGGCCGCGTTCGATTGGTAAACGATTTGCTAAGAAATATGAAAGGAACCCGTACCATGAAAAAGCGATTCGTGATTTGCTCATTACTTCTCTTCGCGATTTCGCGGTCAGGCGTTGCGGGCGAACCGGGTTGCTGCGCCGAGTGCGGCTGTCGCTGCAACGTCAAGAAAGTATGCCGGCTGGTTTGCGAAGAGAAAGAAGTCAAAGAAATTGAGTGGGACTGCAAGTGCGAGGATTTTTGCCTGCCCGGCAAAAGCGAGGTTTGCTGCGAGAAGTGCAAGTGCGATCCCTGCAAGCCACATTGCCCAGACTGCGACAAAGTCTAGAAGCCGTCGGAGTGCCCGACACTTCACACGCGCAAGATTCTGATCAAGAACGAAGTCAAAAAGAAGGTGCCGTCGTACAACTGGGTAGTCGAGTACGTTTGCAATGAGTGCGGCTGCCGCCGGAATTGCGAAGAATCGGCGGCAGGTGATGGCACGGCGCCGACGCCCGAACAGGAACCCGCGATCGAACAGCCACCCGTGCCGACTCCTCTCGCCGCGAAACCGAAGAAGAGAAAGAACCCTTTGGCGGACTTTCGAGCGTACTTCGCTCAGTAGATTATTAAAGTGCGTCGATTAGGTTCACGTGGCTACCGCACGACGCTTGTTCATCACACGGTTTGCCAACGCCAGGACAATCGTTGCGACAAACAATATCAGGAGCAACCGCAGCACGCGGCCCGCGAAAGACCGCGACACCGCTTGCACCGTGACCTGCACATCGCCGCGCGGCGTCGTGAGCAGATACTTGATGCCTCGTGGTTGCAGTTGAACATCCAAACTGGCAAGTGCGGCGGGAGCTTGTCCACCTCGCGCGAAAACCGGCTGATTGGGGGGAGTACTGTCGAAATCGTTGCCGCCCAAGTTTGCACGAAATGGACCGCCGCTGCGATTGTCCGTGTCGTCGTCGCTGCCAGATGGCTCGTTGGCGGCCGGTAACCCGCCCCCTCCGGCCAACGACGAATGTGGCAATTGCATCTGCTGCCGTTCCAATCGTTCCTGGTAACGTTCGAGATTTTTGTTGGATTGTTCGCCGGACGACAGGCGGGATGGCGCAGGCCGATCGTCACCCTCGCGGCCTTGCGGCTTAGCGAACTTACGGAAATCGGCTTGGAACCCTGGTCCCCGTGGGCGTTCCGGTGAGGTCTTCGACTGTGTTGTCGAACCGACGAATGACTTGTCGCCATTGCCTCCCAGATTGTTCTTATACAGCCATTCTTTGCTCAATGCCTGCCCCCGATCTTCGCCCCCTAAGCCCGGCGTTTGGGCTGGTGCAGTCTGGCCTTCAAAATTCCTGCCAGCCCCCTGCACGACATCGCCCGATCGCTGATTCGACTGCGTCGAGAACTGCTGGTTCAGTCGGCCGCGATTGTCGATCACGATTTTCCGTTCGCCACGGTTTGCCTCGCGGTTATGTTCATTGTCAATCGACAGGACGCTTAACGTGTTGGACTCGAGTTGCTTCTGCAAGTCTTCATTCTGGCGGTAGGAACGTGCCGATTGCTTGAGCGCCTCGGCCTCGTCCTGCAGGACCTTCACGTTGCTCAGGGCGCGGGCGCGTGCATAACGGTCATCGCTGCGAATGGACTGAAGGGCCAGGCCGATTTGCTTCGTGTTGTACGCCAATTGACCGGCCGTGAGGTCTCCTTCGCTGGAAACGACGCGCATCGTACCTCCGAAGTTGAACCAGCGATGCGTGGCGGGCACGTGCAACTCCACCTGGCTGAGTTCGACGTTGATATTCAGCGTGCGAATGAATGGAAACTTGACCCGATCGACTGTTCCGAGCCGCCCCAACTGACCGCTGTACTTGAGCGCGACTGCGTAGTCCGCGTCGCCCGCTGCGGTCTTTACAAGCGGAATTCGCACCTCGCCCGCCGTCGTCGCGGCCGCGGGTTTCACCGGCTCACCGGCGACATGAGCAGTCCACAGTCTTGCGCCAGCGGGCAGCGCAATCTCCAGGTATTGCTCCAAGCTATTGTCCACTCGATAGAGTTGTGCACCGCGATAAGCGCCGTTTGGGTCAATCACCAGGGTCGTCTTGGCAAGCCCAATGCGTGCGCCGGTGGTTTCCACCGCGGCCCGATCTTGCGTGCGCAACACCAAACTGGGTTCGTTCGCCGCGGCACGTACGAGATAGGCTTGCGTCAGACCGCGCCCCAACAGGCCACTGAGCATTCGCCAGTCCGATTGTTCCTGGCCCAGCGGATCGACCCCCTCGCTCGTATCGACCAACACTTCGTCGCGGCCGGCGCTTTCTAGCGTGACGTAACGATGGCCGGTTTGCCCCGTCTCAATTTTCGGGATCGGGGCGGAGAACTTTTCGCTCGTCAATAATCGGTCGTGCTCCACGAGCACGCGGAAACTGTTCAATACTTCATCCTGAAGCGCCAGCCGTACACGCAGCCCGGCGGCGTCACCCAAAGGCTCGAGCGTCTTTTGCCTCAGTAGCGGCGCGCTAATCCGGGCCTCTCGCATCGATGCCGGCAGCACGAACACCACTTCACGAACGCCGGCTTCCTGGATATTAAAGTCGAGCAGAATCGTGTCCTCGACCGTGTGTCGCGTAACCCGAACGTTGGTCACCGTGTCGCAGTGCACGACCGGCTTACGGCGTGAAAGCCGCAGCGTGGCCGAATAGTCGGGTGAGCGATACCGAAGCGCAAGCCGAGCCAGCTTTTGCTGTTCGGCGGCAAGCCAGCCGCTGGTGCGAGAAAGCAACTCGGTCTCGCATTCCACCAGCTTTTCGGGCCGCACGACAAGACCTGGATCGGCCTGGACGACGATATCACCTGATTGCTCGATCGCGTCTGGGCGTTCGTCGACGTCGATCACTTTCATTCGCGGCACGGCGAGCGACTCGACCGCGCCATAATCGCCCAGCGGACCCGAAAGGATGACATCGAAAGCCTGCCGAACCCCGGCCCCGAAGTACAAGTTCAACAGCCGGTCCTCGCCCTGGGTTCCAAGAACCCATTGAAAGGGCTCGGGCGCGACCACACGATCGAGCTTCCAATCGAGCGGTATCGCGATCCGCAGGCGGTAAATCGGTCGCTCCCGCACGCTGATTCGAACACGGCTTTCCAGCGTGCGTTGCCGCTCAGAGATCTTGAGCACCGTTTGCAGTTCGGCGGATACGCGCGGCGTGGTTGGTCGAGCCGAAAGTTCAACCGTGAACGGCGTACTCGCGAAGCGATACGTTTGATACGGAAGAAGTCCCAGCGGACTTTCCGTGCCCTCGGCGGCCGCATTCTTGGCGTCACTATCGGCGCGCGAAACGCCGATCGTCTTCTCGGTTCGTAGCGCGATCAGCGGACTGCGTCGAACGATTACTTCTCCCGACTGCTGCGCGGCGCCGGCGAGATTGAGCACAGGTGCCACGAATGTCGCCAGATCCGCACCGCCAACCGCGCCGCGTTTGGCGAGGATCACCGAAAACGACGCTCGCTGCTGCGCTGCTTTTAGCAGCGTCACTTCCAGTGATTGAGCGGCGTCAGCTTTGGACACGGTCCAGCCCCGCACATTGTCGCCCAGCACCCGTTCGACGAGATAACCGTCAGGCAGCTCGAAGGTGAACGATTCGCGCTGATCGCGGCGAAATTGTCAATGGCGGTGTGAGACTGAGCCAGTTTGGCGGGGTGGCTGGGGAAAATCGCGAAAGGGTATTGGCGATTTTTCTGGCGGTTGCAATTAGGATGGAGTCATTCAGGCGGGTGGGCCGCCTATTTCAAAATCGCCTTA
>SXHT01000077.1 GCA_005773095.1 Planctomycetaceae bacterium | reverse complement strand
TTTGCCCTTCTTTGCCGCCGAAAGTGCGGCAGCGCATAGCTTCTCTGCTTCGAGCGCGCGTTGCGAGGCGATGGCCTGATCGACGACCTCCAGCATGGCGCGGGCCAGCGTCTTGGCAATGACCGGGTTGTCGGCCGCAACTGCCGCTTCGCTGAATGCTTTGACGCGCAAGGCCCAGGCGTCCACCTGATACGAACCGGCGATGCCGTCAATGGCGTGATTCATTTCGGCGGCGCTGCCCGAGTCGGCGGCCAGGTGCAGCGCTTCATCGAACAGCACGTAGCGCTCGACATTGTTCTCGTTCTGGTCGGCTGCGGTGAGCAACTCTCTTGCCAGCAGACGCTTCCGCTCCAAGGATTTCGCCAGCCGGAACTGCTGAGCCATCGTCGTCCGCAACGATTTCCTTGCCTGCGCGACCACCGATTTATCGGGGACCGGGCCCTGCGCTTCGGCCAACGGACCTGGGCGGTCGTTGAGCAACGGCAGCAGGTGTTCCGCGCTGGCGCCTTCCCGCGTGGCCTCTTGCCACAATCGGCGAGCCTGATCGATATCGCCTTTGGGATCGACCGCATGAAACGCGCCCAAGAACAGCTTGTTGGCGGGCACTTTCGCATCGAACCAACGGCTTGCCAGCGCCACGGCAAGGTCAGCGGGCAGGTTGTCGAGCGTGTACGAAATGTTTCTCCCGGCAGCCCGGATGGTGAGCCGGTTGTCGCCGACCTCGACGATCGCGATTTCGCTGTTGTCGATCGCCAGCGTATCGGTGGCTTGCAACTCCCGCATTCCATCGACCACGGCTTTCCAAAAGCCTTCCACGTACGTGTACAATGAATCCAGCTGAACCCATTGCTGTTCCTGCAATTGAGTGCTGGTATTCGTCTTGGCAATCTGAAGTTCCTGCTTCGCCCGTTCAATTGCACGCCCCGCCATCGCCGCGCGTGCGTTCTTCATCGCCTGCTCAAATGTGGCCTCTTGTTCGGGCGTCTGCTCCGATTGAGGCGGCTGGGGTGTGACTGCAGGTGGTGGTACCTCGGGAGCAGGTTGCTCATCGGCGGCAGCAACCCCGGGTGTCGAGTTCGGCTTCGGCGGGGGGATGGATTTCCTGGAGTCCTTGGCGGGCTCGAGCGGGGGTGGGTCGCGAGGTTCCGGGACCGCGAGATTGTCTTCAAGGGATTCGCCAGTCACATCGCTCCCGGGAGTCGTTCGTTGGGCCGTTTCGCCTGGCGCGTGCATCTCGCCGCGCAACAAGAAGAACGCCAACACGGCCATCACCGCCGCCGCGGCAAAAATCCCGAGCGACCAGGCGTCGGGCGACCGCGTCTTGCGAACTCGCTTCGAAGCGAGGCCGACGGCGTCAACATCGAGCGGCACGGGCGTGGCCTCGTCGTTGGGGTGAGTCGCTACCGCGATACCAACTGGCGCGACGATGGGCGGCACCGTGGGACCACCCCGATAAACCGGCGAGGCAGGGGCCTGTGCGAAATGGGCGACAGGCGCTGACGGCACCCTTGGCTCGGCAATGGGGGGGGCCACGACGCGCGCCAGGGCCACGATCGGGGGCGCAACTTCGACTGGCCGTGTTTCAACGTTGGCTCGGTAATTCGGTGGAAACAGATCCGCGTTGAGCGGCGCGCCCGCCGGCGGTGATCGTTCCGCTAGGGGCCGAACAACGGGCGTTGCCTCAGGCGCGCACGATTGACTTTGCTCAGTTCTCGTTTCACCGCGACGAGTCCGCAATTGAATGTCGTACTGCAGCTTGCGAGTCCGGTCGGCCAGACAGAGTTTGGCCAGCGCCAGCTCATCGAGCAGCTGCTGCCGACGGCCACGAAGATTGCCGGAGTCGCAGTTGTTGAGTCGCGCGATTGCAGCGTCGGCTGCGACGGCGATTACCAGCGGATTTTCCTCAAATTCCGGCACGCCCAGAAGTTGATAGTGGGACAGCGGGCGGGCAGTTTCCCGAATGCCCAGCCATTCCACGTAGGGGTCAAGAATCTCAGCCACGCCGCACGCTTTCAAGAAAAAGTGACTGAATCAGGACTCGTTGCCTGTCACTGCATCGTATCACCCCGGGAAATCGCGGTAAAGTTGCGGTGGCACGTCATTGCCGCCGCATTGCCCGATCCATTTCGCGCTGCACGGTCTTCTTTTTGAGGGCATCGCGTTTGTCGTGAAGCTGCCTGCCGCGGCAGATCCCGATCAGCACTTTGGCCCGGCCTTCCTTGAAATACATTTTGAGCGGCACCAAGGTGAGGCCTTTTTCGTGGGCCCTGCCGGCGAACTTCTTGATCTCCCGGCGATGCATGAGCAGCTTGCGAGGCCGGCGTGGGTTATGGTTGAAGCGGTTGGCCTCCACATACTCGGCAATCTCGCAGCCTAACAGCCAAACCTCACCTTGTTTCACCTGGCCGTAGGCTTCGTCCAGCGAAATCGTGCCTTTGCGCAGGCTCTTGACTTCGCTGCCCACGAGCATAATGCCGCACTCGAGCGTGTCGACCACCTCGTATTCGTGACGCGCGCGGCGATTCTGCGCGATCAAGCGTTGGTTGTCGTGCTGTTTGTCGAGATCGGGTTTCTTCTTGGTTGGCTTGGCCAAGGCGACGGGACCCTGCATGTTGATCAACGGACGGTGCAAAGGGTACAGTTTAGTAGCCCCTTGACGAAAGTGAAACATGCCCAGCCTGGAATTGCCGATTCTCTCACCGACGACGCCCTCCTTGCCGGTGGGACCGACGCAGCGCTTGCCCAAATGGCTGAAGCGCAGTTTGCCACCGACGACGGCCTTTCATTACACGGCGAGCCTGATCGAGGATTTGCGTCTGGAGACGGTCTGTGAAAGCGCCAAGTGCCCCAACCGCATGGAATGTTGGTCGCAGAAGACCGCCACGTTCATGATCATGGGGGACGTGTGTACCCGGCCGTGCGGCTTTTGCAGCGTGCATAAGGGGAAGACCGCAGCGCTGGCAATCGACGAACCCGAGCGCGTGGCCGAGGCGGCCCAGCGGCTGGGCCTGAAGCATGTGGTCATCACGTCGGTGACGCGCGACGACCTGGCCGACGGCGGTGCCGAGCATTTTTACCAGTGCGTGCGGGCGGTCCGCGCGCAGACCGGCGCCGTCGTGGAAGTGCTGACGCCCGACTTCATCGGAAAACCTGGCGCGATTGAACGCGTGGTCGAAGCCGCCCCGGAAGTATTCAACCACAATACCGAGACCGTGCCCCGCCTGTACCGCGAGGTGCGCGGCCGCAAGAGCGTTTATGCGTGGACGCTGGAACTTCTTCGGCATGTGAAGCGGCTCAATCCAGACATCCAGACGAAGAGCGGGCTGATGCTTGGCTTGGGCGAGACGCATGAGGAGCTTTTCGAAACCCTGGCCGACCTGCGCGACGCAGGCTGCGACTTGCTCACGCTTGGCCAGTATCTACAACCGACGCCACAGCACTTGAGCGTCATTCGCTATCTTCCGCCCGAGGAATTCGACGAGATCGGCCGTCAGGCTCGGCAGCTCGGATTCCGGCAGGTGGCGAGCGGACCATTCGTACGGTCAAGTTACCACGCCGCTGAGATGGCGGAAGCGTAGGACGGATGTTCAATCCGTCTCTTCAACGACGGGACGCGAACGGGACGGATGGAAAATCCGTCCTACGCCAGTGCCAAGATCCCCGCCAGCGGAATTCGCAGCCATGGAGGCCGATGATTCAGCTCGTAGAGCACCTCGTAAAGGGCTTTCTCCACGATGAAAAAATCGAGCAAGGCCGTCAGCCGCCGTTTGTCAGGCGGCAAGAAGGAGGCCCCTTGGGTGCTGGCGAAATATCCCCGTAAAAAGGCGGCGCTGGCTTGCTGCTGCCATGATCGAGCGAGGGGTTCGAGTCGGGCAAACCCAGCCCGATCGTCCTCCGTGAAGGCAAACAAACCCGCGTAGGCTGCATAGCTAAACGATCGCAGCATGCCGGCCACGTCTTTGAGCGGCGATTCTTTGGCGGTTCGCTCGGCCAAAGAACGGGCCGGCTCCCCCTCGAAGTCCAGGATCATGAAATCGTCCCCCTGGCAGAGCACCTGGCCCAAGTGATAATCGCCGTGAATTCGGGTTTTCGTGCAGTGCGGTTCGCCGGCCAGCGTGTTGGAAAACTTATTGAGCAGTGCTGGACCACGTGCAAGCAGCTCGGACGCCTGTGCCGCGATCGCCGAATCGACGGCTTCCGGTGGTTGGCGTAGCAATTGGAACACGTTTTCGGCCGTGCGTCGCAACCGCGCGGCCAGCAATCGGCAGTCGTCGCTCGTCAGCGATTCCGGCGCGAACGCGGGATTATCGGTGGCGTTTGCCAGCGCCATGTGCAATTCTGCCGTGCGGATTCCCAATCGTTCGATGCGATCCATCGCTTGTGGTCTGGCAAGTTCCAATGTTGACCGCACGTCTCGCAACATCGCCTGCCACGCATCGCCGTCGTTTGGCACTCGTTCCTGCAAGGTGGCCAGCGTCATCGCGGGGCAAGCCGTTGACCGAAACTCCATGGCGCCGGCCAGCCGTGGCAATCGAGCGAACGACGTACGTTCCGTGAGATACCTGGCAATCTCGTAGTCGGGATTGAGACCCGGCTCGACCTTGCGAAAGACTTTTAGAAAAAACCGTGTACCGAACACAATCGCCGAGTTGCTCTGGTCGTGCGAGGCCGCCCGCACGGGCTCGCGCTCGCGCGGCTCTCCACGCAGCGCATCGAATAAAGCAGAATGCACACCCCAGATTGCCCCACCCTCGAGACGGGTCGCTGGCGCCGTGGCTGGCGCCACCTCCCCTTGGGTGATCACTTCCAGCAGCCGCCGGCACGCTCCTTCGTCGCAGAGCGCATCGCGAAGTTGATCGGCTTCCACGACGACCGGAAGGAAATAAGTTTCCTCACCACCGTCGGCGTAGGTGATTCGCAGCAAGTTGGCGAGCAGGTCTTTCTCCAGCAAAACCGTTGCGATCAGATCAGCCGAGATGATGGCGCGCGCCTTTCCGGCAAACCATCGCTGCACCGCCAGCAGTGCCCGAAGCCGTTCGGTAAAGTCCACAAAAGCCTCCGTGAAGGTAGCGGGTGAATTATGAGGCTGCATCGCGGGGGCAACAACCGGGCTGATCGAGGATTGTCAGCCAGGGAGTTGTTGACCGCCGCCCACGTATGGGGTACCGTGCTAAGCCGTTGCAGTTACACGGTTTGTGGCTTAGATACAACCCCACGGCGATGCACGCTCTCAAGGTCGGAACCTGGTTGCTGTTGGCGATGGGCCTGGTCTCGAGGGCCGGCGCCGACACGCTCGACGCGATTGGCGCGCGTGGCAGGCTCATCTGGGGGGCCGATGCCGAAGGGGGTGGTCCCTATGTCTACTCCGATCCGCATGACCCCGATCGCATGACCGGTTTTGAAGTGGAACTGGCTCACCTGCTGGCCCGCGAATTGGGCGTGCCAGCCGAGTTCTTGCAAGGGCCGTGGGAAAATTTGCCGGCGCTTTTGAAGACCGGCGAGATCGACATCGTGCTCAACGGTTACGAACTGACGAGCAGTCGAGCCGCGTTCATGGATTATACGGTGCCGTATTACATTTATGAACTCACGTTGTTAGGGGCTCGCAACAACGCAAGTCTTCAATCATGGAATGATTTGCGAAAACGCGTCAACGGCGTCAAGCGGCGCGTGGGCGTGCTGGGCGGATCGGCAGCCGCTCAACATTTGGCCCTTCACTACGAGGACGAGGTCGACATTCTTGAATACGACGGCAACACCAACGCCATGCGCGAGGTGGAAACCGGCAAGCTTGACGCCACGATCGCCG
>SXHT01000076.1 GCA_005773095.1 Planctomycetaceae bacterium | reverse complement strand
GGCCAGCAGCTGCAAATCCGCTCGTGGGTGCCACAGATTGCCACGCGATTCTCGGCAACCGTGCCTTACGCGTGGGATGAAACGAAGTGGTACACGATCAAGTTCCGGGCTGCGGCAGACGACGGCAAGGCCGTCCTCCGTGGCAAGGTTTGGCCGCGCGACGAGCAGGAGCCCCAGCAGTGGACCATCGAAGCCGTCGATGAGGTGCCCAACCTGCGAGGCAGTCCCGGCCTGTTCGGCAACGCCAATGAAGCGGAGTTTTACTTGGATAATGTCAGCGTCACGCCAAATACGTGACGCAATCCCCATTTTTTGATCGTTAATCTCACACTTATCCGCGTGGGCCGGGGTACCCCTCGGGTCGCCGCGCTTGTCACCATGCGAACCATTGGTCACTTGTTGATGCTCGCCCTGTTGGCGACTCCAGCGCTCGCCGCCGACAAACCGAAGGCCCAATCGATCGCCGCCAGGATCGAGAAGGGGGACCAGGCCGTTTCGGGGGATTGGTCCCAATGGGGGGGCGGTCCACAGCGCAACAATACGCCCGAGGCCGGCAATCTTCCCGCCGAGTGGAACATCGGCGGGTTCGATCCGAAGACCGGCGAGTGGAAGAAGGACCAGGCCAGGAATATCAAGTGGTTCGCCAGGCTCGGTTCACAATCGTATGGCAACCCAGTGGTCGCGAATGGCAAAGTCTGGGTCGGCACCAATAACGGAGGCGGCTACCTGAAGCGCTATCCATCAAGCATCGATCTGGGAGTGCTGCTCTGCTTCAGCGAAGCCGACGGCAGATTCCTCTGGCAGCATTCCAGCGAGAAGCTGCCCACCGGCCGCGTCCACGACTGGCCCCTGCAAGGCATCTGCTGCGCACCGCTCGTGGAAGGCAAGCGGCTCTGGTTTGTCACGAGTCGTGGTGAGGTAAAGTGCCTCGACACCGAAGGCTTTCACGACGGCAGGAACAACGGTCCCCTGACCAACGAAAAGGAAGCCGCGCTCAAAAAAGATGCCAAGGCTGAGTGGGAGGAAGAAAAAGAAGCCGACGTCATCTGGGAACTCGATATGATGAAGGAGCTTGGCGTCTCGCAGCACAACATGTGCAGCTGCTCGGTCACGGCCGCGGGCGACTTGCTGTTTGTGAACACCTCGAACGGCGTCGATGAAGGCCACATCAACTTGCCGGCCCCCTCCGCTCCAAGCTTCCTCTGCTTGGATAAGAACACCGGCAAGGTACTTTGGACCGACAACTCCCCCGGCACCAATGTGCTGCACGGCCAATGGTCAAGCCCTGCATACGCCACGCTGGGCGGCGTCAATCAGGTGCTCTTTGCCGGCGGCGACGGCTGGCTCTATTCGTTCCAAGCGGAAGGCAAGGACGGCAAGGCCCATCTGCTCTGGAAGTTCGATTGCAACCCCAAGAAATCCAAGTACACGCTCGGCGGCCGCGCCGATCGCAACCACCTGATCGCCACGCCCGTGGTGCACGACGGCCTGGTCTACATCGGCGTCGGCGAGGACCCCGAGCACGGCGAAGGCGTCGGCCACCTCTGGTGCATCGATCCCACCAAACGCGGCGACGTTAGCCCCGAACTGGTCTTCAACACCAAGGACCCCCAAAAGCCGATCCCGCACAAGCGTAATCAGGCTTGCGTCGAGTCCGATGGCGATCTGACCCGCGCCAATCCCAATAGCGCCGCCATTTGGCATTACCCAGGCCAGGACACCAACGGCAACGGAAAGCTGGAATTCGAAGAAACCATGCACCGAACCTGCGGCACCGTGGCGATCAAAGATGGCCTGCTGCTGGTCGCTGATTTTAGTGGCCTCGTCCACTGCCTCGACGTAATCACCGGCAAGCCTCACTGGACCTACGACATGCTGGCCGCAAGCTGGGCCTCACCGCTTATTGCCGATGGAAAAGTCTATATCGGTGACGAAGACGGAGATATCAGCATCTTCGAGTTATCGGCCGCCAGGCCCGAACAGCCACTAGCCGAAATCAATATGGGCAGCAGTGTCTACAGCACGCCGATCGTCGCCAACGGCATCTTGTGGATCACCAACAAAGATAAATTGTTCGCGATTGAGAACAAGGGAAAGTAGATTCGCTCACCGAAAGCCCAGGGACGGCCGTCCCTGGGCTTTCTTGCAAATTGCCACATTTTCATCATGCCTAAGCGCCTCCTTGACGTTGGCAACTGCGTCCCCGATCACGCCGCGATCCGCGCGCTGGTGAACAGCAACTTCGACGCTGAAGTTGTTCAGGCTCATGGCCCGGACGATACGCTGGATCAGCTTCGCAAACAGCCTTTCGACCTGGTGCTGATCAACCGCAAGCTTGACCGCGACTATACCGACGGCATCGAAGTCCTCCGCCAGATCAAGTCCGATGCGGAACTGGCAAAGACTCCGGTGATGCTGATCAGCAACTACGCCGAGCACCAGGAGCAAGCCGTCGCAGCCGGCGCCGAATACGGCTTCGGCAAGCTGGAATTCAACCACTCGGCAACGCACGAGAAGCTCGCCCGGTTTCTTAAATAGCCGATGCCTGCTGGAATTGAGAGTAGGAGTTTCTCGGCCCCATCCCTTGACGAGCGGGTTGCACCACGGCTAACGACTGTAGCGGATCGGAAACCCCGGTCTCCGCGTGGCCCGCAAACTTTCGCTCTTTTCTCCTTTCTGCGCAGCCGATACCACCGACAGCGAATCCTCACCCCCCGCGCATACCTGGAGCATCGACTGCGATGTCGACCGAGCGTCCGAACACCGAGCGCAAAGCGCTGGCCGTAAACCTCGACCAACGCCGCTACGGCACGTTCGCCGAGATCGGCGCTGGCCAGGAAGTCGTGCGATGGTTCTTCCGCGTGGGTGGGGCCGCGGGCACGATCGCCAAGAGTATGTCCGCCTACGACATGACCGTCAGCGATGCCATCTACGGCCCCTGCGATCGGTACGTCTGTCGGCAGCGGCTCGAGTCGATGCTCGACCACGAGCAGGAGCTCAACCTCAACCGATTGCGCGAGAGCCGCGGCGACACCACCGCCTTCTTTGTGTTTGCCGACACGGTCTCGGCCCGCAACTTCAAGGGGACGAACGAATGCCATGGTTGGATGGGGGTGCGGTTCCAGGCGCATCCCCGCGACCAGGACAGCCAGATCATCCTCCATGTGCGGATGCTCGACAGCGAAAACGCCCTGCAGCAGGAAGCCCTGGGCATCGTCGGCGTGAACCTGCTCTACGGGGCGTTCTTTCTCAACCATGAGCCCGACATGCTTATCGAGTCGCTGCTCGATAACCTGAACACGCGGCGCATCGAGATCGACATGATCGAGTTCTCAGGCATCGCCTTCCGCCACGTGGATAACCGCGTGATGAGCCTGCGACTGGTGCAGTTGGGCCTGAGCAGCGCAGCCATGTTTTCGGCGTCGGGAGAAGTCCTGCAACCTTCCGAGGTGTTGTACAAGAAGCCGATTTTGGTGGAGCGCGGCAGCTTTCGTCCGGTGACGCACGTCAACGTCGATATGCTTCGCTCGGCACACGAGATGTTCGCGCGCGAGCCCGGGGTGACCGAGGAGTCGGTCGTGCCGCTGATGGAAATCACGATGCATAATCTGCAAGCCGCCGGCGGACAAGCCAGCGGCGAGATCGACCTGCGCGACTTTCTGGCCCGCGCCGATGTGCTGGCCGCCTGCGGCAAGACGGTGATCATCTCCGATTACTTCGAATACTACCGGCTGGCCGCCTATCTGGCCCGCCACACCCGGCAGAAGATCGGCATCACGATGGGCGCCGGCAGCCTGGGCGAACTGTTCAACGAAAAGTACTACGCTCAACTGGACGGCGGCATCCTGGAATCGTTCGGCCGCTTGTTCAAGAACGATCTGAAGCTGTACATCTACCCGCTCCTGGACCGGAAGTCGGGCGAGCTCACCACCGTCCAGAACCTGCAAGTGGCCCCGGAGCTGCGAAAGCTGTACGAGCATCTGGTCGACAAGAGGTGCATCGAGCAATTGGATAATTACAACCCGGCCTACCTCTCGATCTTCTCGCGCGACGTGATCCAGCAGATCAAGTCGGGCGATCCCCAGTGGTGCGACCATGTGCCGCCCGAAGTCGCCGAAGTCATCCGCCGCCGCAACTTCTTCGGCTACCGCAAGACGACCCCCACAATGGAAGCGCCAACACGCCCCGCCGTCGTCACCGGCCTGAACCACGGCAACTTCATCGCCTGCCCCACCGCCGTGGCGTAGGGCGCCCCTGCGGCTCGACGTTGACTTTCTCGCAGCGTAGAATGACGCCGATGCGCACCATCGATGGCCGCGAAATTACTGCACCGGAAGTCACTCTGCGTATCCCGGGTTGCTGGTCCGGGCCGGAGGAGTTCCTGAAACGATTGCCCAGCGGCTGCCGATTCTCGGAGGATCGTTTCACGTTGTCCGATGGGACTGAGTTTGACTTGACCGCGCTCGAAGCGGACGACAAGTTTCCCGGCGTGTTCGCCAGTTCCTGTCTCAAGCTGCCGACGGAAGAGGAGCGCCGGCAGATCGAAAACTATCGACTGAACTTGTGCCTGACGGGCCGCTGTGGAAGCATCGAGGCGGCCAGGCAGTTGATGGCGGCTGGGGCGGCGATTCTCGCGGCCGGCGGGGCTGGTGTGTTCGTTGATAACAGCGCTGTCGCCCACGGCGCTACGGACTGGCTTGCATTGCACGACGGCGCCGACAACGGCGGCGTCTACTGGGCATTTGTCGGCACGGCGCGGTCCGAAGACAAACTCTATTCCGTCGGCATGCAGATCTTGGGTTTCCGCGATGCGATTGTTCCCCGCACCGGCAATGAAGACTACGACTACCGAGCGCTCCACAGCTTTCTGGGCTACGCGGCATTCAGCGGGGAGTCGATTCACGACGGCGATGTGGTCGGCGACGCCGTGCTGCCGACCTTTCGTGCCCAACAGCAACCGCACGACCGCTTTCCCAAAGGCGCTCCCATGTTCAACCCGTACGGCCAGTGGCGACTCGTGCCGCTGGATGCGCAGCAGAATTGAGCGGCGATCACGCAAGCTAGCAGGGTTCGAGTCGATGGATACGCAACGGAACTTGCTCGTCGGGGTGCTGGCCCTGCAGTGTCATCTGGTAACCAGCAAGCGGCTGGTCGCGGCGCTTGAGGTCTGGGTCAAAGACAAGTCGCGGCCGCTGGACGCTATCTTATGGGAACAAGGTACGCTCACGGCGGGTTCGCATGCCACGCTATTAACGCTGGTCGAAAAACATCTGGCCCAATACGGCAACCTCGTCGATCGGTCGCTGGCCGCTTTTACCATCGTCGATTCGCTGAAGGACGAGCTGCTTCAAATCGCAGACCGAGACCTGCAGGCTGCCGTTTCGCAATTGCCTCTCGGAGCAACGCACCATGACCAGGTCGTCGCCACCCTGGATGTTCGTGGTTCCCTACCCAATGATCGGGGGCAGCCGCCGGGGACGGAGACGTTGATCTTGGAGAGTGATGCTTCAACCACGCCGGCGTTGATTGGCCGCGCGACGAAAGCGGGCGGGGCGACTGGGTTGCGCTTTCGCATTCTGCGGCCTCATGCCAAAGGCGGACTGGGAGAAGTCTTTTTAGCCCAGGATCAAGAGCTGAACCGTAAAGTGGCACTCAAGGAAATTCAGCCGCGACATGCCAATCACAAGGCAAGCCGCGCCAGGTTCCTGCTCGAGGCAGAAATCACAGGCAGCCTGGAACATCCGGGAATCGTGCCGGTCTACGGACTGGGCTGCTATCCCGATGGTCGGCCCTATTACGCCATGCGGTTCATTCAAGGCGATGCCTTCGAGGCCACCATCGATCGATTTCACAAGACCGACTGGTCACAGACAAGCCCGGGCGAGCGGGCGCTCGAATTGCGGCGGCTGCTGCGTTCTTTCGTCGACGTGTGCAATGCGATCGACTACGCGCACAGCCGAGGCGTGCTGCATCGCGACCTGAAACCGGCGAACATCATGCTGGGGAAATACGGCGAGACGCTGGTCGTCGATTGGGGACTCGCCAAATTGCTTAATCAAGCCAGCTCTGAGGAGAGAACTGACGAGCGACCACTTCAGCCGGCGTTCGGAAGGGCCGGCGGTGGCACGCGCATGGGTACGGCCATCGGCACCCCTGGCTTCATGAGCCCCGAGCAGGCCTCGGGGCAATCAGACCAGGTGGGTCCGGAGAGCGACGTCTACAGCTTGGGGGCCACGCTCTACGTGCTGCTGACCGGCCGACCACCCATCGAAGACTGCGACATCGACCTGATGATCGAGCGCGCGAAACGAGGTCAGTTTGCGGCGCCGCGGGAGATCCATCGTCAGGCGCCAAAACCACTGGACGCGATCTGCATGCGGGCAATGGCGCTGTCGCCGAACAATCGCTATCCGTCGGCGCGAGCCTTGGCCAATGACATCGAGCATTGGTTGGCGGATGAAGCGACGGTGGCCTATCGAGAACCGTGGCGCGAACGATGTCTGCGATGGGCCCGCCGACATAAGACCTTTACGCAAGCCGCGGCCGCGAGCCTATCCATCGTGGCCATCACGGCGGTGGTTGCCAGTCTGCTGATTAATCAGTCGCGTCGCAACGAGGCCCTCGCACGGCACAACGCCGAAGAGAGCTTCCTGCAAGCCCGGCGGACAGTCGACGATTTCTTCACGCGGATCAGCGAAAACAAGCTGCTCAATGTCCCCGGCCTGCAGCCGCTCAGAAAGGAATTGCTCGAGGCGGCTTCGCAATACTACCAGGGCTTTATTTCACAACGGCAGAACGATCCCAGCGTGCGGGCCGAGCTCGCGGAAACCTACTACCGCCTCGGGCTGATTGCCGGCGAGATCGACAGCAAGCAGGCGGCCCTAACGTCACTGGAACGGTCACTGGCCCTGCAGCAGTCGCTGGCGAAACAGCAGCCCGATTCGCTCGAACTGACTGCCGCGCGCGCGAACACTTGCAATGCCCTGGGGAGTATCCACCAGGAGCAGGGCAATCTTCCAGAGTCGCTCCGCTGGTTCGACGAGGCCAGGCGTCTCCGCGCGCGGCTCGTCGATCGAATCCCCAAGGATGCTCTGCTACAGCGCAAGCTCGCCAACAGCCACAACAACGTGGCGACTATTTTTGCCAGGCAAGGTAAGCGCGACCTGGCCGAAAGCAACTTCGAGCAGGCGAACCTGATGCGGGCCAGGTTAGCCCGAGAAAATCCAGGTTCGCCGGTCTTCCAGCGCGATCTCGCTCAGGGCTATTTCAATTTCGCGCTCTACAAGAAAGAGGCGGACGACCTGGCCGGTGCGCTCGAAGCAAATCAGCGGGCGATCGAAGCCTATCGATCCCTTGTCGATAAGAATCCAAACGTGATCGACCTCCGCCGAGAGTTGGCCTGGACCCATCGAGTACGAGGCGACATGCAGATGGACCTCGGGCAGCCGCAAGATGCGTTGGCGTCGTTCGAGCAGGCCCGTGAGATTGCCGAAAAGCTTGCCCAGCAGAATCCGCTGCTCATGGAGTTGCAGTCGGAGGTTGCCGCCATCTACGCGAACATCGGCCGGCTCAGCCAACGCACGGCCGAATTGTCGCAAGCGGTGGAGTGGTATTCGCGAGCATGTACAATTCGCAAGCAGTTGGTGGCCGCCGATCCGACGGTCGAGCGTTATCAAATGGACCTGGCCTCCAACGAGCTGCACTTGGGCATGGCGCGGCTCGACGTGGGTTCGCTGCCAGAGTCGCTCGACAGTTTTGAGCGGGCACTGCGCGGTTACACCGCGCTTGCCGAAAAGAACCCCCAAGATGTCCCCCTGCAAGATGGCCTTGCTCAGACGCAGAGGAACATCGGACTCGTGTATCGCGCCAACAGCGATCCGGCGCGCGCGCTGGTGGCCTTCGAAGCAACACGGAAGATTTTCGAGCAGTTGGCTCTGGATCCGTCCGCCACGGTGGCGGTCAAGACGGGATTGGCCGACGCCCTGTTGAACATCGCCGTCGATTGCCGGGCTTTAGCACGGATGGACGAGGCAACGGCCGCCGCCCGCCGTGCCGTCGAAATCCAGCAGGCCGTTGCGAGCGAAAATCCAGCGACGGTTGAATGCCAGTACGTCTACGCCGAAACGCTCTACATGCTTGGCCTGCTCGAGCTCGGCGGCAGCGACCTCGACGCAGCGCTCGAGCACTTTCAAGAAGTGGTTTCCATCGCGCGTAAATTGACCGACCAGCATAGCGATAATTTGAAATATCGCAGCATGCTGGGGACAGCGCTCGACAAGCAATCGGTTGCCCTTTGGCTGCTCGGCAGACACGACGCGGTGATCGAAGCAGCCGGGCAGGCGACCGAAGTTCTGCGATCGGCGCTGAATGCCGCGCCGCAGGTCGTCCAATACCGGCTGAATCTGAGCGATAACTATTTCAATCGGGCAAAGTTCGATCGCGATTCAGGGCGGTTGGACGAATCCATCGCCCTTTCCCTCGAACGCAAAACGCTTTGGCCGACGGATCCGCAACAACTCTATCGAGCCGCGATTGAACTGGCGAAGTCCGCGGAGGCGTCGGCTGCCCAACAAGAGCAACGAAGCAGCTGCCTGCGTAATGCAATTCAGACATTGGGTGAGGCGATCTCAGCAGGCTGGACTGATATCGACGCGATTCAAAACGACGCGCAATTCGACGCCCTGCGCAAGGATCCCGATTTTCAGAAATTGCTCGGGAAATCCGCCCGCAAGCCCCGCTAGCATCCAGATCGGCGTAGCCTGGACAGCTACTGCGCGGGCCGGGGACAGGCACATTTTCCCGGCGAATGTGAAAGAGGCGCGTCCTGCTGCTGGCTGGTTGGCCAACGTGGTTCCCGGGAAGATGTGCCTTGTCCCCCCTCTCTTTCGCAAAGGCGAGTGACGTGGCCAGGCCGCCGTGCCGGACGCAGAATCGCTAACTTCGTACCATCCGGAATGCCGATGCGCAAGCATCTGACGATCAATCTCGGATCGCGGCGCGTCTGATGAAAGCCTCCAAGTCGATTGCGCTGCTATGTGGTTCTTGGATCACCACGTTTGTTGCACAATCTTGGGCAGCCGATCCTCCGGTTCAGCTGCCAGCCAAAGGTGCTAGCAGGTCGAACTCAGGCCGCGCCCCGACATCGGCCGGGGCCGCGGCTCGTTCCTCGGCGAGCGCGCTCTCAAGTGCCGACTTCGCCTTGGAGGGGGCCACGCGCTCACTTGGCGGCGCCGGAGCGCCAAGCTCAGTCTCGCCCTATATGATCGGCGACTTCTTTTCAAGTGCCGGTCAGATCGTCGTGTCCCCAGAAGCCGTCGGCACTTTCGGCAATTTGCTGGTCGCTGAACTGCCCAACGCGGGCGCCAGCCGGCGTGTCAAGATTTCGGAGAATAACAGCCCAATACCTCGCGATCGCGTGTTCTACAGCTTTAACGAGTTTGTGAACGCCGTGCCGCTTTTCGAGTTGAATCAGATCGACGGGGCGATGGACGTCGATCGCCATACGCCGGGGTTTGAAAAGACGTTTTGGGACGGCCTCGGCTCATTTGAGCTGCGCACCCCAATCGCCTACACGCAAAACTCTCGTGTATTCCTGGGGGGCGACGGACCCGCGAAGAACACCGAGTTCGGCAACATCTCTTTGGCGCTCAAGTTCTTGTTGTGGGAAGACGACGCGTGCGCCTTTGCCGGCGGCCTTGGCGTCAACGTGCCCACGGCCGACGACAGTGAGATCTTCCAGGCGGGCAGCCCCTTATTGACCATCCAGAACGAGTCGCTGCATCTGCTGCCCTATGCGGCCTTCCTTTGGCGGCCAACCGCGCTCACTTATCTGCAAAGCTTCATGCAGCTCGACGTGGATGCAAATGGCAACATGGTGGTCGACGTACAGGATCGCCCCGCCGGGGTCTTGAACGAGCAGACTCTGCTGTACATCGACATCTCCGCCGGATTTTGGCTCTACCAGAATCCGCAAGCGCGCTGTGTCACCGGAATCACGCCCACGATTGAGTTCCACTACACCACTACGCTTCAGGATGCTGACATCGTGCGGGTTCCAATGCAGGGCGGATCGGCCGGCCTCGGTAACTCCTTCAATCGCCTGGACATCGTGAATGCGACGGCCGGCGTCCACTTCTGGATCGGACCTCGGAGTGTGTTTACGGTGGCGGGCGGTTTTCCGCTCGGCCCAAGCGACGAACAGCGGCAGTTCGACGCCGAGATTATCGCGCAATTCAATCGATTCTTCTGAGCCCCGCTTGTTACTGACCACGGTGATGCGCACGCGGTAGTCGGCAATAGCATGCCATTCTCACGGAGTGGTGTAACAGAAGGCACCCCCATCAGCGCGTCCTGCGGGATGCGAAATGGCGCGACGCACATGAACCGGTGGTATCGCTGCACTCAACCACCGGCGATTCGCTGGGAATCCTTCGGGTTCATTGCCCTGATTCCTGAATTCTCACACCAGCTCCAACTCCTTCGGTCCCGCGGCAGCTCTTGCGCCACAGCCCGACATGACGAAGCACACGCCCGGCGGCGTTGTGGGTTGGTTTGCGCCCTCTGGAAAATGAACGTGATCTTGATGCATAATATATCCATGGCAAAAGCAAAGCGACAATCGGCAATCAGACTCTTGGCCCTCTGGTTCGACGAACACGGTTGGACGCAGTCGCCGCCCGACCCCGAGTTGCGCAAAAATCTCAAAGAGGCTTACAAGCGCGGCTGCGAGTTACGGTTGTCTGCCCGTCCCGACGAATTTGCCAAACTTCAACGTTTACTCATTCGCGCCGGTTATAAGGCCGGCAAGCAATTTCCCAAAGGCCAGCGACTCGTGGTACCGCTTTACGGCAAAGAACAGGTCCAGAACTTTCTGAAAAGGATCCGCCGCGTGAGCGGCCGGCGGTCAGCGCGCGGTGGTTCTGGCCGAGCATCTCGCGGATGACTTCGGCACGGCGCGTTCCGGCAATCGTGGACACCATGCCGACTTGCGTCAGAGCGACGCACAATCAGGCCTTGCCATGGTTTTCCTTCCTCGATTCCAGCCATGATGGGATTTTCACGGCCCTGATTCACCCGGGAGGGTCGTTTGATCGGTCACGTCGTTCCCATCGCAAAATCCTGCACATCACCTAACTGCTTGAGGGCATCTTCCAATTGGCGCCAGCGCTGCTCCAGGCTGCCGGTGTAGCCGACGGAGATCCGGACCAGGCCAGGGGAAATACCGGCGCTGCGCAAGTCGGCTTCGCCCATTTCACTGGATGTCGTGCTGGCCGAGCAGGACATCAGCGTGTCGAAGTAGCCCAAGCTGACGGCGATGTAGCCGAAGCGGTCATTATTTTGCAGCAGTTCCATGAGTTGATAGGCTCTCGCGGTGGTGCCCAAGTCGAGGCTCAAGAGCCCGCCAGAACCGAAATCCGGATGGGCTATTTGTTTGAGCAGTTGATGCTGGGGATGGGAGGTCAGGCCTGGGTAGATCACGTCCATTCCGCGATCGGCAAGCCGTTGGCTGAACACCAGGGCCCGGCGGCTGTGCTCCGCCATGCGGAGGCCCAGGTGGGGCAGCCGCAGGCTGATCTCGAAGGCCACGCGCGGGTCCATGGTCGGCCCCATCAGCATCAGCGCGCCGGTGTGCAAGTCCATCAGGCTGCCGATGAACTCGTGGCTGCCGCAGATGGCTCCGGCGATGATGTCGCTCGCGCCGTTGATGAACTTGGTGACGCTGTGGACGACGATGTCGGCACCCAGTTTCACGGGGGACAGGATCAGCGGAGCAAAAGTATTGTCCACCACCAGTTTTGCACCGTGGCGATGCGCAATTCCCGCGATTCTCGGAATATCGGCCACGACCAGCGTGGGGTTCGACATGGACTCCAGATACACGAGCTTCACGCCGTGCATGCAGGCTGCCTCGACCGCGATGTGATCGGCGATATCGACAAACATGGTTTCCACGTGCGTCTTGCGCGGCAAGAAATCATGAAACAGCGCATACGTGCCGCCATACAGCGAGTTGGCCGCCAACACGCGATCACCGGGCTCGCAGCACTGCATCACGACCGCCGTAATCGCGCTCATCCCGCTCGCCGTGCCATAGGCAGCCTGGGCGCCTTCGAGCGCCGCCAATTCGCGCCCCAGCACGTACACCGTCGGGTTAAAATGCCGGCCGTACAGATAACAGCCGCCTGCCTCCGGCCCCAAGCGTCCCTGGAACATTTCGGGCAGCGTGCCGGCCTTCATCACGGTGAACGTGGTGCTGGCCTCGATCGACATATTGACGCCGCCATGCTCGCCGAACTCATGCCGCATGCTGGCCAGCGATTCCAGCGGGTGGAATGCGCGATTGTCGACTGTGTTGGGAGCCGTCATTTTTGGGGACCTCGTCAAAACGCGGATCGAGAGCCGGTCTTGGATCCTGCCGTGCGCCGCGGCGCGGCTGGCTTGGTGACCTTTGCAGCCTTTCGCGTTTTGGGCAAAGTGCTCTTGGGACTCGCGGCGGCTCGTTTAACAGCCGCTGCCGTGTCGAGCCTTGTCTTGCCGGCAGCAACTCGCCCCTTGGTCGTTGAGGCCACGGCTGTCTTGCGCTTTGCCGCCTTACGATCTGGCGAGACAACCGCCGCTTCGGCCGCCGGCTCGGCCATCTCAATGCCGAACACGTCCGCGAGATCGCTGGCGGCGATCGTCTTTTTGCCGCGCTGCTTGCGGGTGCTGGCCGCAGGCGCCGCGACCGCCGCTTCCACCAACTCCAAATGGTCCACCCTGCGCAGCTTGAAAAAAGTTTCCGGCTCTCTGTCCAGCCGCGAACCCACTCCATAGAGCACGGCGGCGGCGTGCTTGCAAAGACCTGCCCAATCGGGGCACGAACACTTGATGGAAATCTCGGGGGGCTTGGGAAACATCCCGCCCTGGCGCTGCGTGACGATGTTCATCACGCTCTTGGAAAGCTTGCCTTGCAGCAATTCCACCAGCGAACCGATCTGCCCGGCACACTTCGCCTTCAGCGATTTCCAGTCTTTATCGGCAAACGCGGTGATCGTGATCGTGACCTCGTACAGTGCCGATCCGCTCACCAGAGCCGTTATCTTTCCCGGCCTGATCTGCAAATCGACGACCGAACCGTTGCGGATGTACGAGCGGCCCCGCGGCAAGCGGTTGGCGAAATCACTGTAGGCTTCCAGATTGTCGCACCAGGCTTTGCCCCAGAACGTCGCGGCAATCGTGCGACCTTCGAGCTTGACGGGCGAAATCGTGCGGCCTTTTTTCGCCAACCGGGCCACCTCACGCGCCGCCTTCGCCTTTCGTCTTGCCACGCTCACATAGGGCTTGAACTGATACCACATGAAAGACTCCTTTCCTAGGACCGATTAGCCTTCCAACGCCTTATCAACATCGAGCGCCAGCACCTTAAGCAACTGGTCGTTGTTCATCTCGGTCAGCAACATCTCGCCGCCGCCTTGCAAAACATCCGCGGCGATCGCCGACTTGGCCGTCATCATCTCGTCGATTTTCTCTTCCACGGTGCCGCGGCAGATAAATTTGTGCACCATCACGTTTCTCCTTTGGCCGATGCGGAATGCCCGATCGGTCGCCTGATTCTCAACGGCCGGGTTCCACCAGCGGTCAAAATGCACTACGTGAGAGGCCGCCGTCAAGTTCAAGCCTGTGCCGCCAGCCTTGAGCGACAGCACAAAAAACGGCGGACCGTCTTCGCGCTGGAAGGCGTCCACCAATCCGCGCCGCTTGACCACGCTCGTGCCGCCATGGAGCACGAGTCCCGGCCGGGCGAAAATTACCGCGAGAAACTCCGCGATCGGTTCGGTGATTTCGCGGAACTGCGTGAAGATCAGGGCCTTTTCCTGGCGTTCGGCCAATTCCTGGCACAGCTCGGCCAGCCGTCCGAATTTGCCGCTCTCTTTCGGAGCGTAACGTCCATCCCCCAGCGCGTGCGAGGGATGATTGCAAATCTGTTTGAGCCGCATCAGGTGTGAGAGCACGAGCCCTCGCCGCTGAATTCCCTCGGCCTCTTTGAGCTTCGCCGCCAGCTCGCGCACCGAGTGCTCGTAGAGCGCCGCCTGCCGTTTACTCAGCGGGCAATACGCCGGCATCTCCGTTTTATCAGGCAGATCGGCGATCACCCTCTTGTCGGTCTTCAGCCGCCGCAGCAGGTCCGGCCGGACGAGCGTTCGCAGCGGTCCGTAGGCATTTGCTCCAGCCGCATCGAGTCGCCTGGTCAGCTTGTCGAACGAGCGAGCGCCCCCCAACAAGCCGGGGTTGAGAAAGTCAAACAGCGACCATAAATCGGCCAGTCGATTCTCCACCGGAGGTCCCGTGAGCGCGATCCGCGCGGTGGACCGCAACTCCTTGACGGCCCGCGTTTGCCGCGTGCCGCTGTTTTTGATCGCCTGGGCCTCGTCAAGTATGGCCAGGTCCCACGGTTGCTTTCGCAGCCATTCGAGCCGTGTGAGCATGTTGTAGGTGGTAATTACCAGGTCGTGCCCATCGATCGCGGCAGCGTTGCCGCTGATCCCGGACGGCATTTCCGACGGATGCGCGATGAAGAACGTCAACTCCGGCGCAAATCGCGAGAGTTCCGCTTTCCAATTTGCGATCAGCGACGCAGGCACGACGAGTAAACCTGGCGGAACGGATTTCTTCGCGCCACGCTCTCGCTTGCGATAAAGCAGCAAGGCAATTACCTGCACGGTCTTCCCCAGCCCCATGTCGTCCGCCAGGCATGCGCCCAGTCCCAGACGCGTGACGAGTCGCAACCAATACACGCCCGTTTGCTGATAGGGCCGCAATTCCGCGCGAAGACCCGGAGCCCTGGCCTTGGTGGGCGCCGCCGGATCGCGAAGCTCCGCCAGCGTTTGTGCGAGGGACTCGTCCAGAGTGATGCCCGTCCATTCGCGGGCCACCTCGGGCAATCCCGCGGCGGCGTCGCGGTCGATCGGCACGCCGGCGAGCAGCCGCATGCCCTCAAAGAACGAGATGCCGCCTTCGCGCGTCTCGCGTTCAACGCGTTTCCAGTGCTTTAGCGCTTCGTTGAGCTTTTCGCGATCCACCTCCACCCATTTGCCCTTGAGCAGCACCAGCCCGCCTTCCGCGGCGAGCAGCGACTGCAACTCGACTTCGTCGAGCGATTCGCCGTCGAG
>SXHT01000075.1 GCA_005773095.1 Planctomycetaceae bacterium | reverse complement strand
TTCAACGCGTTTCCAGTGCTTTAGCGCTTCGTTGAGCTTTTCGCGATCCACCTCCACCCATTTGCCCTTGAGCAGCACCAGCCCGCCTTCCGCGGCGAGCAGCGACTGCAACTCGACTTCGTCGAGCGATTCGCCGTCGAGTGCCACGCTGGCGGAGAACTCCAGCAGCGCCTCGGTTCCCAGCGTTGCGCCGCCGCGGCCGCCGACCTTGACACTCACGACCGGCCGCGACGGGCGACGGTCCTTCCACCAATCGGGCACGCGAACGACGAGCCCGCTTTCCTCGAAAACCGGAATTTCCTGCAAGAACCGATACGCGTCGCGCGGTGTCCACGCCAAGGGGTGATAAATTTCGCCCGCATCGACCAGCTCTTTCACCCATGCGCTTTTCTCAGCAGCACGTTGGATCGGCGTCAGCAGCGACAACAGCGCGGGCATGTTCTTGGCCCCGGAATACTGTTCGAGGGCATTGCCCAGCGGTTGATGCTGCACGCGCCCCTGGGCCGACAACTGGCTGGCATAGGTGGCCATGAAAGCAAAGGGGAATTGTACGTCACGCTTGTTCTCCGCCAAATGAAACGTGACCCGACCCACCAGCCGCCAGAGCGGATTCTTGTTTTGCAGATAGGCCTGAGCGCCATCCGGATAACACCGAATCTCCTCGCGCACCAGCTCATCGAGGCCGGACCACCAACCGGCCAGCACGTCGCCGGTCAAATACTCCGCGCCAATAATCGGCGGCGCTTGCAGGGCCATGGTTACGAACTCATGCGCTGGCGGCGCAGCGACGGGCTCAACGTTCTTCGCGCCTTCGAGCCCCGGCGTGTGACAGAGGCGCGTGAGATACGCCCGGCCCAGATCACGGGCAAAGGCCAAAGCCGACGGCAAGCCGGCCTGCAGCTCGGCGGTCGCCAAATGCAGCAGTCCGCACGCCGAGCTTTCGGCAAACGCCGCCAGAATTCGTTTTGCATGATCGTCGCGTGGCGCATCGTCACGGGCCAGCTTCCGTGCCAGCAAATGCCCCTGCGGCGAGATTACCAGCTCAATCGACATGCCGTCTCACGATAGGTAGTGCCAGATTTTCGGTAAATCGCGAGTTCGCCACGTCACTCAACATACCGGAAGTTCCATCACGTCGCATCGAACTTGCTGCGCAGCGGCTTCCGCCCGACGCAACGATCAGTTCCAATGGTCCCATGGCCCGCGATTCCCCTGGCCAGCCGCGGCCCAGTGTGGGATCGGCTTCCATACCACCGGTCTGAGACCATCATTATGGTTGAGCCTTCTGTCGCCCCGGACCACCGAATTGCCGAAGTCGCCAGCGGCCTGGCGGTCGCACGTGTGATTCTCAGGCCGCGCAAGGCGCGGCCGTTTTATGGTCGCCATCCCTGGGTATTGGATACGGCGGTGGCGCAGGTCGATGGCTCGCCCGCGGACGGAGATGTCGTTGATCTGATCGCCGAGAATGGCAAGTTTGTGGCCCGCGGAGTCTACAACTCGCAAAGCCGGATTCGCGTGCGTCTGATGACATGGAATCCCGTCCAGGCGGTGAACGACGATCTCCTGCGGAATCGATTACGATCGGCCGGCTCGTTTCGCGGATCGCTTGGTCTCGACGCCCCCGAGGGCGCGGCACGACTCGTGTTCAGCGAAGCCGACGGCCTAAGCGGCCTGATCGTCGATCGCTACGCCCAATGGCTTGCCATACAAGTCAACGCGCTGGGCATGGCGATGCGATTGCCGGCCCTGTTGCCAATGCTTGTCGAACTGACACATCCGCGCGGCATCGTTGTGCGCACGGAAAAAGGTGTCCCGCAATCGGAAGGAATCGAGCTGCGTGACGGACTCCTCTGGGGCGAACTGCCCGATGGACCGGTGTTTGTCGAAGAGCACGGCTTACGCTACGGCATCGACCTGGCGGAAGGCCAGAAAACCGGCTTCTACCTGGATCAGCGCGATAATCGCCGCGTCGCGGCCAACTACATGCACGGTCGCCGCGTGCTTGATATGTTCTGCTACAGCGGCGGATTCGCCCTGAACGCGGCGAAACACGGATCCGCGACCGACGTCCACGCATACGACAGCAGCGCCAAAGCGCTTGCCCTGGCAAAGGCCAATGCCGAACTTAACGGCATCGCGAACGTGAAGTTCGAACAAGGAGATGCTTTCGACGTGCTCGACCGGCATGCGCAACGCGGCCACAAGTTTGGCGGTGTAATTCTCGATCCGCCCAAGTTCGCGCGGAAGAGACAAGCCGTCGAGGAAGCGATGCGCGCCTACCACCGCCTCAATCGCCTCGCCGTCGATCTGCTCGAACCAGGCGGAATTCTGGTCTCGTGCAGTTGCTCGGGCCACGTCACGCGTGAGGATTTCATGTATATGCTCGTCGGTGTGGCGCAACAAACGAAGCGGGATATTCAGATCTTGGAGCAGCGGGGCGCGGCGGCCGACCACCCCGTGAGCGCCACGTGTTTGGAAACCGAATATTTGAAGTGCTTCATCTGCCGCGTCGTTTCTTAAAGCCGCGACCGTTGGTTGCAGTGAGGTGGCTTGTGGGCAATCAACCCGACGAACGCGAACTAAGCAAAGCCCGCGACGAACTGGCCAGGCTGGGCGTCTCGGCAGTGCGGCGGCACATCTTTATGTGCGTCGATACCGAGCGCGAAAGCTGTTCGGGAAAAACCGCGATGGAAGACAGCTGGGATTATCTGAAACGCCGGCTCAAGGAACTCAAGCTTGTCGACCAGGGAGGGGTGTTTCGCAATAAGGTGCAGTGCCTGCGAATCTGCAAAGGCGGGCCCGTCGCAGTGGTCTATCCCGAAGCCGTCTGGTACGGCGGTTGCAGTCCGGAAGTGTTGGAGCGAATCATTCAGGAGCATCTGATTGGCGGAAATGTGGTTCGGGAGTATGTGCTTGGGGAGAGTCCCGAATGTCGGCAATCGTAGTAGGCATACTCCGTATGCCGTAACTGAATTGCCAACAAAGCCTGCATTATCACGTCCTCTCCACTCCCGCTACGGCACACGGAGTGTGCCTGCTACGGTTGTCAGCCTATCGATCACGCCCTCTCCACGACGGCACACGGAGTGTGCCTGCTACGGTCCAACAAAGCCCAGGTTCAAAAGCGTGAGAACCGGTCGGACCGCACGATCCGACCGGTTCGTTTTTTATCCCCGTCGCCGAATTCACAAATTGCGGACGTTGTGCGGAGAAGCACTCCAAAGTTTTCCGCGACGTGCGGGCATCGCAGGCACGCTAGCATCCCTTGGCACGACCATCGAACTCGAGTAACCGTTCACGGGCCAAACGAGGGGGACAGGCACATTTTCCCGGGAACCACGTTGGACAACCACCCAACAGCACGAGACACCCTTCTTGAATTCGCCGGGAAAATGAGCCAGTCCCCGGCCCGTGAACGGTTGCAAACTCGAAAGACTGCGAAATCCTGGTGGATTAGGATTTCTGTGCCGATTGTTTGCGACCTTTTCAACTTGCCGGCATTCCCTTCCCGATGAATTCCCGGGTGGAGATCGCGCCAAATTACTCACGGATGGGTCACGTCGTCTCGGTGGGGGGAAGCGCCAGGGAAACGCATGCGTCGTTCCTATGACTGCGTGTGATCTGGGTATCGCTAGAATTCCTGCTATTGCGACCGTGAGCAAGTGTTCCGTCCCGATTCACTGTAAGCTGCGTCATCGCAGTCGACACGGATGTCATGGACCCAGCAATTCATCGTCGCCGCGCTCGTGCTCACGGAATTGACTTTGGCCGTTGGCTGCTACTGCCCTCGACCACATCTGGCGCCGTGCGACATTCAATCGGTGCCGCCGCTGATCGACCCGCCCGTTCCCAGCGTGCGTTGCGCGGCCGTGTCGATCCCCGAGACTCCGGACCCTCGGCTGCTGCACGATCAGTGGGAAAGCCTCGAACGCTGGAACCTCGGTATAGTGGAAGCAATCGAGATCGCCTTCAGCAATTCTCAAGCGGTGCGAACGCTGGGCGGACTTCGGCCGGCGACGCAAATCGACGTTGGCGGCACGACGCCGCGCGTGTCGAGCACTCAGTACGACCCGGCCATCGAGCAAGCCCGCGTGCTCGAGGCGATGGGCAAATTCGACACCAACTTTGAGACCGGAATCTTCTGGGAGCGCTTAGAGAACCCCTTCGGCGCCACCGTGGGGGGCATTCTTCCCAACCAACCGCTGATTGACCGGGCGCGGTTTGACGCGTCGCTAACACAACTTCTGACCACCGGCGCCACTGCCGGCATCCGATACAACACCGATTACTTTTTTCTTCCGCCTGGTTTTGGCAACGTGCCCCAGGGGCTCAATCCGCAATACGAGCCGAATCTGGAGTTCGCAATTCGCCAACCGTTCTGTCGCGGGTTTGGGCCCGCGGTCAACGTGGCTTCGATCAACATCGCCGCGACTAAATCGGACCAGTCGGCATGGGAGTTCAAGCGTGCGATGCTTGCGCTGGTGCGCAGCATTGAGACGGCCTACTGGGATCTTTACGCGGCAGAACAACGGCTGGCGGCGATCGACAGCACGATACCGCTTTTGCAAGAAGTCTTCCGAATCGAGCGCGAAAGGCTCGACGTTCGCGCGGTCATCTCGGCGGACGTGGCACAGTCCGAGTCGGAACTGCTGGCATTCAAGGCGGCGCGGCTCGGTGCGCTGCTGCAGATCACGCAGAAGCAGGCGCTGTTGCGCAACTTGATGGGTCTGCCACCCGACGATACGCGACTGGTCAAGCCAACTGAACCTCCCGTGGTCGCCCCGTTGGTGGTGGATTGGGACTCTTCACTGGCCACGGCCCTGTCACGGCGGCCCGACATCGTGCGCGGGCGTTTGCAGGTTCGGGTCACGGATCTCGAGCTGCTGTTGGCCAATAATCTGGTCAGGCCCCAGATCGATGGGGAAGCTCTGTGGCGGATCAATGGTTTGGGTACCGATCTGAACGCTGCCTCAGCGGTGCTTAACGATAGCGACTTCACCGATTGGCGGTTGGGTGTATTTTTCCGCCAGCCGCTGCAGAATCGCAAGGCCCTGGGCGAGCGTCGCGCGCGCCAACTGGATTTTTCCCGCGCCCAAACGCTGCTTCGTCAGACAGCCCACGCCGCCACCCACGAGTTGGCTGCAATCGTTCGTGAAATGGATTGGATCTACCGGCAGTATGAGGTGGTCGGCGAGCGGCAGAAAGTGAATGCCATCTGGCTCGACGGTGCCCGGCAGCGTTTTCAGCAACCGATTGATGTTACTTTGCTGCTTGGGCTGGAATCGTATCTCCGGGTCATGCGCGACACGACCGCCACCAAGATAGAAGCGGCTGAACTGCTGGCAAGATACAACATTGGCCTGGCGCGGCTCGAGGAGGCCAAAGGCACGCTGCTGGATATGTACAACATCCATATCGCGGGCGACCAAACCGACTCAGCCCAAGACAAAATGGCCCCCATCGAACTGGAAAACGCCGAGGAAGTCCTTCCGCACGACGAACAACAGAAGGCGCCCGAACTGCCTCCGCCAACACCTCCCCAACCGGGACCGGCGAATTTGGAATGATCTCGTCCAGGTTGCGCAGCGCGTTCGCCACACCCCATGATTGCTACCGCGAACTGACGTGCAAACAACCGGTCTTCGACATCAGCCGCACGGTAACGCGCACTGGCCAGTGGCAAGCCGTGCTCACGGTTACGTGAGGCATCCCGGGCCACTTGATGGCTTCTATCGACTCGATGCCGCGGGCGGCGCCTCGAACGGCCATTCCAACGGGCACAGCAATGGACACTCAAACGACCACGAAGTGCAAGTCTCGCCGGAGTTGATCGATTACGTAATCTGACGGACTTAAACCCGATTTTGGATTTAGGATTTGCAAACCACTCTGCCTAACCCCAACTACCAGGTCGTCGTCCTGGCTACGCCGCCTCTTTGCCAAGCTTGCCGGCGGTCGAACGAATTTGTTCCAAGGACCGTCCCAGGCGGCGTCGCTCTGGCTTTGACATGTTGCGAGGCGAGGCTGTGGCGACAGGCCCTTCAATCGCCCGGGGGGCGGCATCTCGCAGGGCAGTTGCCAATTGCGGATGCAGTTCGGCCCGATCGTCGTGCGTGCCGATTTGTTCGAAAGCGTCCGACACTCCCAGCAAAATGCTGCGGCGCACGCCCTCACGAATCCACTCAAAAACTCCCAGATTTGCCATGACATGATCTCCGGCGAAATGTGCAGAATCAGTCACACTTATCGGCAATCGAGCCGACGATTCGCCACTCGCAGCCCACAATCCCTGTGGTTGACATGGCATAGGAAGTCGCTAAACTCCAAATGTAACGCAGTTCGAAATCGCTGCTTTACCTGGCTTCGCCATCCTGCCCAAAGAAAGGCTGCTACTGACCACGTTCGTCGCTTGCCCAGTTGGCAATTGTCCGGCAGCACACGTAGGTCAAGCTTTCCCGCCTGACATTCGCATTGGTAGCACCGCTGTCGGTATCGCGACGCATCGTGTCTTGTCACCTCGATGTTCCATCTGCCGCTCTACCTGCCGAAGAAATTGCATCGCCGACGGCGGGCGATTACTGGTGGCGCTGCGCGCACTTCGTGCGTATTCGCGGTCCTCGCGGGCTACGTCATCGCGTGCTTTGGCATTCCAGTCGCTCGCCCGAACGGTAAAGACCTCAGCCAGCCGTTCGCTTGTGCTCATCGCGCCTGCGGATGCATGAACGCCGACGATTGCTGGAAAAACTGCTGCTGTTTCACGCGAGAGGAGAAATTGGCTTGGGGGGTCGAGCACGGTGTGAATGTGCCCGC
Organism: Planctomycetaceae bacterium; assembly: GCA_005773095.1. GTDB lineage: Bacteria > Planctomycetota > Planctomycetia > Pirellulales > PALSA-1355 > SXHT01. Next base: position 1,292 of record SXHT01000075.1, on the reverse strand, counting down.
ATGCGTGTTGAATGAACAGCCAGGCTCCTGCTGTCAGTCGGAAGCAGTTTGCCATTCCGCTCCGACGGCGCCTGCCTGCTGCTCCAAGCCACCCCAAACGAAATCGACCCAATGGGTGCTCGGCATGATGGCCCGTAAGTGCCGCGGCCAGGGAGTGGACTGGCTGAGCGCCGCGGCAGCGCTGCCCGCACCGCCGCGTATGGTGTGGCAATGGTGCGATCTCTTTTTCGGCGACGTCTCGGTTGCCGAGAAATCTTTCGATTCCGCGCACCGCTCGCCTCCCGTGCCTCCTCCGCGGATTGGCCGGATCGGCTGATTGGAAGTATCCGCCGCGTTTCATTTGGGCCGTGCTACTGCCTAATCGCACGAATTGCGATGCCGCATTGACCACGGTAGCCTGGATCATGGCGGCTCTTTTTCGCAACTCGATTCTAGCCGCGGAGGACAACTCTAATGCGCTGCCGCAACGGTTTCACCTTGATAGAACTTTTGGTGGTAATCGCCATCATCGGCATGTTAGTGGCTATATTGCTGCCAGCCGTGCAAAGCGCTCGTGCCAGCGCGCGACGTACCGAATGCGTCAGCAATATGAAGCAACTCGGCCTGGCGATCCATCAGTTTACCGGCACACACGGCGGTCAGTTTCCGTTTAATTCTCACGCGGGAACAATCAAGTCTTGGGTGTTTACGGTCGCGCCCTACATGGAAAGCGTTGATTCGATTCGCATTTGCCAAGACGATCCCCAAGCGGAGGCACGACTGGCTTCGGCGCCGCCGGGCACGAGTTACATTATCAATAACTATTTGGGAGCCAGCAAAGCGAGCGCTCCATTCAACAATTTCAAGAAGCTCAAAGAAACCTGTAAGACTCTGCTGCTGTTCGAAGGCTCCGACAATCGGGCTGTGGCGATCACCAATGAACATGCTCATTGTTCGAGTTGGTTCTCGGCGGCCAACGTCGCGGCTGGCCTGGTGTGGACCAAGATTACTGACGAGATTCAACCCAATCGCCACGGCGGCTCCGCCAACTACCTGTACGCCGATGGCCATGTGAACGGACTCGCCGAAGAAACGCTCTTCGATTGGGTGCAAACCGACATCTCAAACGGAACCAACTTCGCCAAGCCACCCCTGTAGTAATTGTCCCTTTGCCACACGACCGTGTTGAGCGATAATGCGCAAAGGATGCGAAACCACAGGCCATTCAGCCGCCGATTCAGCGCTGCATGCGACAATCTCCGATCCGCAATAAGCAAGTCGTGATCCTCCTGATCGACAACTACGATTCATTC
>SXHT01000011.1 GCA_005773095.1 Planctomycetaceae bacterium | reverse complement strand
GTATGCAAACAAAAAGTCGTCCGCGGTGACCGGCGCGCCGTCGGACCACTTCATCCCAGGGCGAAGATGAAACGTAAATGTGCGACCATCAGCACTCTCTTCCCACGTTCTGGCGATGTGCGGCACAATGGTGCGGCCATCAAGATCGAAGTAAATCAAATGATCATGCTCAAGACGGTCGGCGTTCTGGATGTCCGCCGGCCCAGTAAAAGCACGTCTCCAAGTACCGCCGTACCGGCCGATCCTCTCCAGCGGTGCAATCACCAAGGGTTCCGCGGGCAATCGCTCACCAACGGGTGGCAGGGTGCCGCTGGCAACTTGTGCGGCCAACACAGGAGCCTCGAAGAAGTTTGTCGGTGCGGGACCGACGGAAAGGAAACTGTGCCTCGGAATGCCGGGAGTGTCCCCCTCTCTCGCACCCGCGTCGCCGTTGCCGACGATGGGCATTTCCCAGCAGCCGGCCAACAACAAACAAGCGCAGGCCATCATGCTTTGTACGAGCATATGCAATAATCTGACTTCCGCCGTCATGATTGAACCGCCGCGAGGAGCCTGTTGAAAGACGACTTGTCGAATTGTTCCCTGGTCGGTAACCGTTCACGGGGCGGGGACTGGCTCATTTTCCCGACGAATTCGCGAGACGCGCATCGTTCTATCAGGAGGTTATCCAACATGGTTCCCGGGAAAATGTGCCTGTCCCCCTCTCTCGGCCCGTGAACGGTTACCCTGGTCGTTCTCAGCCCGTACGCAATGCCCCCGCCAACGCGGTTGGCAGACGATCATCCGAGTTATCTCCGTCGAATCGATGCAGCTGCATCATTGTCTCACGAACAAGAGTTCGTGAAATGCCGATCCGCCTGGCGAGCCCAAATTCACAAAGCCGGCTGCCTGGAACAAGCTCGCCGGTAAAAAAAAAGCTTGGCGCGAACCCAGCTCAGCACGCGATCCCTAAGTTTAAGCTTCTCCGATACTTGACCACGTGGAATGCTGCTGGTATACATCACGCATGCAATCTAATCGCTCGCGGTCGGATGTCAATGGAGCGATTCGCCCCATCGTATCAAGACCTGCTGTTTCCTGGCGCGGCGCAAAAGTCAAAACGTGAGTTCAGATTCCAAAACGCTGCGCATTGGATTTGTCGGCTGTGGCCGCCACTCCGGCATGCGCATTTATCCGGCGCTCAAGCCCGCCGGTTTAGAACTTGTCGCCGTTTGTGATGCCAACGAACAGAAAGCGCGCACGCGCGCCGCCGAGTATGGCGTGCCGCGAATTTATACCGACGTCCACGCAATGTGCGCCGCCGAGCAACTCGACGCCCTGCTCGTTGTCACGGGCCCCGCGGGGCACTATCAAGTCGGCAAGGCCCTGCTGAATCAAGGCTACCCGGTGTGGACCGAAAAACCGTGTGCCGTCACCTCCGCCGAGGCCATCGAATTGGCAGACCTGGCGCGAGAACGCGGGGCACATTTTCAGGTTGGATTCAACTACCGGTACTCCCTCGGAATTCAAAAAGCGACCGACTTGATACGCTCGGGTCGGTTCACTTCGCCAGTGATGACCTCGGTACGCTGGTGGTTAGGAGAGCCTGACACGTTTCGATTCATGCAGCATTATGTCTGCCACGCGCTGGATCTGTTGCACTACCTGACCCCAGGCGGTCTGCTCCACGAAACGCGGCCCCACATTCAATACGTGCGGCGAGACAATTTCGACTGGTACGTCGTCAGCTTTCGAGCAAGACAAGGCGAGATTGCCCTGCTCGAGCTGGGCGCGCACATGGGCGGCCAGTGCCACCATTGCCGCGTGGACCTGATGAGCGGCGACGGCATACTCTCGGTGCGCGACTTCACGGAGCTGACGCACCACGACACCGCGCCGTGGGGAGACCTGGTGAAACCCGATTTAAAGGTCTACGACGGCGATCGCGTCTGGAGAACCGAACCATTGTTGCACCGCGGCTGGCTGTGGCAGACGTACGGCTACGCGGAAGAGCTGCGCCGCTTTCGTGAAACGGTCCAAGGAGTTCGGCAACCGGAAGCGACGGTGGCGGAGGCCGCATGGGGCATGCAAATCATGGATCAATTGCTGACGGTCGCTCGCGATTGGACACAATAATTCCGTCGATAAGAACAACATGAGACTCGGGGCGACGCTTCACAGATATTGCGGCATTCGACTGAACGATCCGGAGGCTTACATCGCGGAGTGCCTCAAGCAAGGCTTTCGTGCGGCTCAAGCTCCCGACCACCGATTGGGCTCGGGGGACGATCTCGGGCGGATTCGCGAAGCATGTAAAAAGTCCGACATCCTGATCGCCGAGATTGGTGGCTGGTCCAACGCCATCGACCCAAGACCCGCCGAGCGTCGAACCGCGATTGCCACCACCTGCGAGGCCCTGGCCGTTGCAGACGAACTGGGTGCGCTTTGTTGCATCAACGTCGCAGGCTCATTGAATACGGAAAAAAGCTACGCTCCGCATCCCGGGAACTTCAGCGAAGTCGCCTTCGATGCGGTGGTTCAATGGGTCACGGCGGTGCTGCGCGAGGTTCGCCCGCGCCGGGCCAGGCTGGCGATCGAGTCGTCTCCCTGGACGCCGATCGACTCGCCGGCCGCATATGCCCGTCTCTTGGCCGCCGTTGACGATCCTCGCTTTGCCGTGCATCTCGATCCTGTCAATTTTATCCTCGATGCGCGAACCTACTACGCAACCGCCGCGATGCTCAACGACGTATTTGACCAATTCGGCCCCCGCATCATCGCCTGCCATGCCAAAGATATTATTCAAGGCGACCCCAAGACGGTGCAGCTCTCGGAGACCCTGCCCGGCCAGGGGGTGCTCGACTATCGAACCTTCCTGAAGCGCGCCGAAGCCATATCGCCCGACATGCCGCTGATCATCGAACATCTGTCAACCGAAATCGAGTACCGCCAGGCCGCAACCCACCTCCGCACGATCGCAAGAGAGGTCGCCGCAACTTGCTGAGACGCGCTGGCGCTGGGATTCGCCGTGCTGGGAATCGATCACACCAGACTGACGTATCGCTTTCAGGTATCCGTTCACGGGCCGGGGACTGGCTCATGTTCCCGCCGAATTTAAGAGTGGTTCGTCGTCCTGTTGGCTGGTTGCCCAACGTGGTTCCCGGGAAGATGTGCCTGACCCGCTGCCTTCGCCCGTGCAGGTTGCAATCGGACGCCCTCGTGGGCCGGGTGGCTGACCTTGGTTCTCGCCACTCAAGCGCGTTGGAACCTCGGCGACGCGAGGGATTGGAACCACGAAGGACCGAAGGGCTCGAAGATGGAATTCGACGAGCTTTCGAACCGCGTGATCGGTTGTGCCATCGAAGTTCAATCGCACCTCGGGCCGGGACTACTCGAATCAGCTTACGAACAATGTCTGACCCATGAGCTGAATCGCAACGGAATCGCATATCAACTCGATCGTCCGCTGCCGGTAGAATACAAAGACATTCGGCTCGATTGTGGATACCGAATTGACATTCTCGTGGAAAAGCAACTGATCGTCGAATTGAAGAGCGTCGAGGAGATCAGGGGAATTCACGAAGCCCAACTGTTGACGTCCATGAAATTGGCGGGGGTCAAGATCGGATTACTGATGAACTTCAACGTGACAAAACTGAAAGATGGCATCAAACGTTTCGTTCTCTGATCACTTCGTGCGCTTCGTGTCCTTCGCAGGAAGATAAGGGGACATTCTACTTTGTTCTAAAATAAGTAGACTGTCCCCTTTGCCAGCCCTGTCGTTGTGTTACTCAGGCGCGTTTATTCAGTGGACTGTCTGTTCTGCCGATACCAGCGGATCAGGCCGCAAACGTCATCGGTTCCAAAGACAGCGGCCGCCTGCGCGAAGTTTTCGCTGGTCTGGCCGAGAATGGGGGATGTTTGCCGCAATTCATCGGCCGGAGCTTTCGCCAGTCGCAAATCCTTGGCCGCCAGGTTGAGTGCGAAATCAGGGGACCAATCTTCGCGCAGGACTCTAGGGCCTTTCCGACAGCATGACCAGGATCACGTCCGTATCCGACGCCAACTGTGAAACGCTTTCAGCACTTTTGCCGTCCAGCGCGCGAGCCGCTTCGCATTTCGCAGAGGAGCGGTTGTAGACGGTGACCGGGTACTCCGCGCGCAGCAGACAGCAGGCCATGGGACTTCCCATGATGCCCATGCCGATAACGCCTACACGGCATGTGTCGGGGGTTGCCTGTAGTGTTTGATCGTCGGTTGCCATCGGTCGCATAATTCTGGTTTAATGCGAGGGACTTCCGCCGGCCGCCGATAAACTCGGCGTCAGGTGAAATCTCTGTTCAATCTCTTCGTTATGCTCGCCGACGCGGGGAGCGGCGGTGGGATTCGTCAGAATCTTGCCGTCGATGCGAATCGGGCAGCGTGTGGTCAATAGTTCCCGCGATGTCGATTGGCCGATGGTTTGCGTCACGTGAGCGGCTGAAAAAGCCTCATGCCGCACCAATTTCCGCCAGTCGAGCACCTCCGCGCACCAGATATCAGCAGGTTCCAGGATATCAAGCCAGTGACCCGTTGGCTGCGTCGCCAGATGATCGGCCAATGTTTTCTTGATCGCGTTGCGGTGTTCAAACCAGGACTGCGGCGTTTGGTATTGAGAGAGCGCCGGCAATCCCAGCAGTTCGCCGATTCTGGGAACCGATGCCATCGCCAGCGCCATGTATCCATCGTCCGTGCGATAGATTCCATACGGAGCGGCCAGGTACGCGTTTGCGTTGTTAGTGCTGCTTCGCTGCGGCAATTGCATGCCGTCGTTGAAAAATGTTGTCAGCAGTTCGAACTGCATGTCGATCGCCGATTCCAGCAAACTGACTTCCACGTGGCCGCCACAACCGGTGACGCCACGCCTTACCAAACAGGCGAGAATACCTTGCGTCAGATGCGCGCCGGCGAACATATCGACCACCGAAAGTCCAAAAGGAATCGGCGGATGATCCACGTCGCCGCTGAGCCAGACCAGGCCCGACAGCGACTGTGCGAGCAGGTCTTGACCAGGCTTGTCGCGCCAAGGTCCGTCCGTCCCGTAACCCGTCACCGATGCATAGACAATCGACGGATGCCGCTCGCGTACCGCCTTCGGCCCCAGGCCGAGTCGATCCATCACGCCGGGGCGAAAATTCTGAATCAGCACGTCGGCCTGGGCCACCAGCAGCCGAACTTTCTCAAGATCATTGGAATTCTTCAGATCGGCGGCGAGACTTTGCTTGTTGCGATTGATTGTGTGGAACAACGAGCTGTCACCGTCCAGCTGCAAATTCGAAATGTAGAGCTGCCGAGCGAGATCGCCGGTTCCGGGGCGCTCGATCTTGATGACCGTTGCACCCAGATCGGCCAGTCGCAGCGCCGCCGAAGGGCCGGCCAGAAACTGGCTGAAGTCGAGCACGATCAATCCATCCAGAGGCAACATCATGCAGCACGAGACGTCAGTGAGTCTCGGTAAAGTGAGTTGAGGTCTGAGAGCATTTCGTTTCGATCTCCGCCGTATTGCAAATGGCGTGTGATCAACTCTCCGCCGCGATATTGAAACTCGATATAGCCATTGTATCGCGGCCGCAGAAAAGCCTGGTCAATGGTGCTGCGAGTTGCGAAAAAGAAATCGCCACAGGCGGCATTGACGGCCGAGTCGTTCCAGGCATCTGCATTCGCGGGCTGTCCCCCCGCCAAGAAATAGATGGTCTTCTGCCAGTCTCCGCCGGCGACCTGCGACGCGTATGCTGCCGCTGTACGCGGATGTTGGCAGCGGCTCGAAATGGCCAGCCCGGTTCCTCCAATGTGCGAGCCCTTGGGTCCGTTATTTCCCAGCGCGGGCATGTCCGCATAGCGGCACAAGTGCGGCCGAAAACCGAGGCGGGCGTAGTTGTTGTAGCTGTATGCGTGCGGGCAATATGCGATCTCAACCGTGGTGCTCATCCGATCCATCAACGTGATGGGAGTAAGCGAGAACACGTCTGCGGGGCAGAACTCCAGAATCGATTGCAGCGCATCGAGCACTTCCCGCGCGATTTCCGCATCGACGACTTGCGCTGGTCTCGAAAACGGCGCGCCTCCAACATTATCTGCCAGCGAAATAAACGCGGTAATCGCATCCACGGGCCCAAGCGGCATTGCAATGTACTGTCCAGCAGCGCGACATCGACTACCAAGCTCCACTACTTCTTCCCATTTGCTCGGCACGGCGAATTCCAGCTTCTCCAGCAGATCGGAACGATACGAGGCCGAAGGCGTTGCCGCATCAATCGCCAATGCCCATTGATGGCCGTTCCACTCGTAGCTGGCGTGAGAAGGCCCGGCGCTATTGCTGGCGAGACCACCGAGGACTTCGGCCGGCAGCCATTCGTCAAGCGGCAGATAGCATTGCGCGTCGGCCATGAATCCAACCCAGGGATGATCGAGAACGACCAGATCGTAGTCGCGCGCCAGCCGATCGACGGGAGCATGTCCGAAATCGTGCAGCGACCGACGATCCCAATGCACGCGGACATCGGGATTTATACGGGAGAACGCGCTTGCGGTTGCTACCAGTGGGTCGTAGCCGCGAGCATGGTCCCAGGTGATTCCGCGAAGTTCGACCATCGAATACAACGTGCCCTAAGAACCTGAATGGGAGGCCCCACACTATTTCATTGACAAAATACGATTTTACATATAACATCTTTGGCATGACCGGTCAAATGAAAACTCGCGGGCAATCGATCAATATGAAAACGACCACGGAAGAGAACCGCTATTCGGCCCCTGCACTGGACAAAGGTCTCGACATCCTCGAGTTGCTCGCCGGCAGGCCCGAAGGACTCTCGCTCAAACAGATTGCCGACGCCCTCGGGCGCACGCCGACTGAGATCTTTCGGATGCTCAATCACCTGACCCAGCGAGCCTATGTGCGGCGACACGAGCCAGGGGGGATCTATCGGTTGAGCCTCAAGCTATTCGAGTTGGCCCACCGCTTTCCGCCGACAGCCAGACTGCTGGAAGTGGCCGTTCCCGCGATGCGGCAACTGGCTGATCGCACCGAGCAATCTTGTCACCTCGCGGTTTTGCACGGCAATGG
>SXHT01000074.1 GCA_005773095.1 Planctomycetaceae bacterium | reverse complement strand
GCGGGGGTCGGATTGCCTTGCGCGAACCGATATCCCCGGGTGCGCGAAGCGCGACCCGGGGCTAATGGCTGCCATCCCTTCGGGATGGGAAATGGATTCGTGCACAGGAACCGGTGGTATCGCTTCGCTCAACCACCGGCTAATCGCTGGGAACCCTTCGGGTTCATTCCCCGTGCGCGTCCCGGCGGCTGAATTCTTCGGGTTCGTTTGGCGTCCACGGACCCGGAAACGAGCGGACCACGGTGCGCCATCAATCCAAATACTTCGGGTCGTATTCGATCCCTGCCTTCTCCAACATTTCGACCAATTCCTCGCGAGACGATTTCATGAGATGATGTTCCTCTTGATTCGCGATGTACGCCTTCGTAGACGCTCGCGACGTGGCACTGACCGTGAATGCCGCATAACCATCCTGCCAATGGAATTCCGCCAAGCCGATTTCCTCGTGGACCCAAACCGACGCCGCCTTTTTCAATTCGCGCATGAAGTCCGAAAGGCAATGCGTCGCCTTCAGACTAACCAACAAGTGGACGTGATCTTCCACACCGCCGATACCTTGTGAGAAGCCGGCTAATCCATTGACGGACCCGCCCAGGTATTGATGGAGTCGCTCGCGCCAGGTCGGTTTGATCCACGGGACGCGGTTCTTCGTGCTGAATACCAGATGATAATGCAGGCTCAGATATGTGGAAGGCATGTCGGCCTCGTGTGGAGCGGAGTGACCTGCCATCCCTGCGGGATGGGAAATGGACTGGCGCATATTATTCGGTGGTATCGCTGCGCTCAACCACCGGCTAATCGCTGGGAACCCTTCGAGTTCATTCCCCGTGCGCGTCCCTTCGGGTTCGATCGCGCTGCGTATCCCGGAGAAATTCCAGCAACCGGGTAGCCGGGACAGCTATTGCTGTACCGGTGCCGAAGGCACACGAGGGCCAGGCGAGGGGGACAGGCACATTTTCCCGGGATCCACGTTCGGCAACCACCCAACAACACGAGACACCTTTCTTGAATTCGCCGGGAAAATGAGCCAGTCCCCGGCCCGTGAACGGTTACGCCTCATGAAACCTGCAACTTCTGCGCCGCCTCGCGTCCCAGAGCGGTCTCCTGTGTCCCGACTCGGATGGTCAGCACGCCGGCGGCGTGCTCAATTGAGCGAACTTCCCCGGACGTGCCCAGGATCAGGCCGCTGCTGCTGAGGTAGCGTAAGAACTCGGGGGACTGGTCCATGACCCGGGCCAACGTGAATCGCTCGCCTGGCAGGCAATCTGCCAGCGAGCGATTCTCGGGATTTTCGATGGAGCCGTCGCGTCGCGGGATGGGGTCGCCATGCGGATCGGTTGGCGGGAAACCGAGTGCCGCGTCGATACGGTCGATGAGCCAGTCGCTGACCGCGTGCTCCATGTGTTCGGCCTCGTCATGCACTTCATCCCAAGTAAGGTGGAGTGTCTTGACCAGAAGCAACTCGATCAACCGGTGCCTTCGCAGCACGCGTAATGCCAGGGCATTTCCCGCGGACGTGAGTCGCGCGCCTTCATAGGGAGTGTACGTGGCCAGATTGCTTTCGCTGAGCGTTTTAAGCATGCTGGTCACGGTTCCTGGCGAGACGCCGAGTGCGGCCGCAAGCTGGCCGGTGGCCGCTGCCTCGCCGCGATGCGACGAGCAGATGGTGAATATTGCTTTGACGTAGTTTTCGACGGTGAGGCTTGGCACGGAGCACGTTTTGATTGTGGAGGTTGCGTGATGGCTGACTTCCCGCCAAGATGATACCCGTATCGACCCTCACCGCTCAATCCACGTCCCATGCCAATCCTGCTCAATAAGAGCGCCTCCGCGATCTGCGAACAAATGGCCAGGGAAGCTGCACGGTTGCGGATTCTAATTACGACGGCATCGATTGGCACGCGAATCATCGATTGCGGCGTCGCCTCGCCCGGTGGTCTTGAGGCTGGCCGATTGATGGCGGAAGTCTGCCTGGCGGGCCTGGGAAGCGTCTCCTTCGTGCCGTCTTCCGCCGAGCTTTGTCCGGGGCTGGCGGTGCAGGTTCACACCGATCATCCCATCGAGGCCTGCATTTGCTCGCAATACGCGGGGTGGCAAGTCTCGGCGGGGAAGTATTTCGCGATGGGTTCCGGCCCGATGCGCGCGATCGGCTCGAAAGAACCGCTGTTCGAAAAGATTGGGCATCGCGAAACCTCAAGCATGGCCGTGGGCGTACTTGAAACTGGCACGATACCACCCGATGACGTTTGTCGGCAGCTTGCGGAGAGTTGCCGAATATCAGCGGATCGCTTGACGCTTTTGGTCGCATCGACCGCGAGCCAGGCCGGCACGGTGCAGGTGGTTGCGCGAAGCGTGGAAACCGCCTTGCACAAGCTGTTGGAATTGGGGTTCGACCTTCGCAGGGTTGAGAGTGGATTTGGAGTCGCCCCGCTGCCGCCGGTGTCCCACGATACGATGGCCGCGATTGGCCGTACGAACGATGCGATACTCTACGGCGGCGAAGTCACGCTCTGGGTGCGTGGCGACGACGACTCGCTGGAAGCCATTGGGCCGCGGGTGCCAAGCAGTGCCTCGGCCGACTTCGGACAGCCATTCGCCGCGATCTTCGCGCGCGCCGGAGGGGACTTCTATCAGATCGATCCCCATCTGTTCAGCCCGGCGAGCGTGCTGCTTTGCAACCTCGACACGGGCAATGCCTTTCGATTTGGCCAAACGCATCCGCGCGTGATTCATGAGTCGTTTGGGATCCGTCGCGGATAGATCCGCTGGAGTACCGGCTTTCGCCGGCGCCATGGGGCACTAGCAACCGGCTGAAGCCGGGACGTCCACGATGCACTTCGCCGTTCTTGCTTCGCCCGAAAGCTGGTACTTGCGCGACCTCAAGCGCGCCGCGTCTGATCGGCATGCGATCACGCCGATCACGTATCGGGAACTCGTCGCGAGGCTCGGCGGTTCGGCGTGCGGGTTATCCAGCGGTCGGGTCGATCTGGGCTGCGTCGACGCACTGCTCGTGCGCACGATGCCGCCGGGGTCGCTCGAGCAGGTCGTGTTTCGGATGGACGTGCTCGGTCGACTGGAAGCCGCGGGCGTGCGCGTGATCAATTCCGCCCGGGCCATCGAAGCGGCGGTGGACAAGTACCTGGCGAGCGCGAAGCTGGAGGCGGCTGGGCTAACGACGCCGCGTACGTTCGTGTGCCAGACCGTGGACGACGCGATGATCGGCTTCGCGGAGTTGGGGGGAGACGTGGTTGTCAAGCCGCTGTTCGGAGCCGAGGGAAGGGGAATTGCACGCTTGAATGACGAAGCGCTGGCCCAACGGGCCTTGAGACTGCTGGTGAACCTGGGCGCCGTGCTCTATCTCCAGGAGTTTATTCCGCATGCTGGCATGGACCTGCGTGTGCTGCTGGTCGGCGAGCGCGCATTCGGGATGAAGCGCCGCAATCCTCTTGATTGGCGGACCAATGTCAGCCGGGGCGCGGCGGCAGAACCGTTGGAGCTCACAACCGACCTTGTTCGCGTCGCCCGCCAGGCCGCCCGTGCCATCGGCGCACAGGTCGCCGGCGTGGACTTACTGCCAGGATGCGACGGCAGGCTCTACACCCTGGAAGTCAACGCCGTTCCGGGCTGGCAGGCCCTCAGCCGGGTGACGGGTGTCGATATTGCCCGCGAAGTGTTAGAATTCGCCGCTTGTCCATCAGGCTTTCCCGCCTGACGATCGGTTGCTCTCGGGCTGAAAAGCCTGACCTGAATCCCGTGCCCACGGCCACGAACGATCGCGCCAATGTTGCCCGACGATTGTCGCTGATGGCTGCGCGGATGCCGACGGCAATCGCGATTGCCGAACCCACGCGACGCGGCCATGGCAAACAGCGCTACCGAACCGTCACCTTCGCCGAGCTCGAAGCCGACACCGGGCGGATTGCCAGCGGACTGATTTTGCACGGGTTGCGACCGGGCATGCGGGTCGCGCTGCTGGTGCGGCCGGGCATTGACTTCATCGCGATTGTGTTCGCGCTGCTCAAGACCGGCGCGGTGCAAATCCTGATCGATCCTGGCATGGGCAAACGGAATTTGCTCCGCTGCCTGGCCGACGCGGAGCCGGAGGGCTTCATCGCCGTTCCAACCGCGCATGCGGTGCGAAGCCTCGCCATGTCGTGTTTTCCGAAATCGCGATTACACGTCACGGTCGGCAGCCGCTGGTGGTGGACCGGGCCGACTCTCGACGAAGTCCGCGCGGCTGGCACGCCGGAGTTTACAGCCATCGACACCTTGGCCGACGATCCAGCGGCTATCATCTTCACGACCGGCAGCACGGGCCCCGCGAAAGGCGTGCTCTATCGCCATCGCAACTTCGACCGGCAAGTCGCCGAGATCGGCGACTTCTACGACATACGGCCAGGCGAGATCGACGTGCCGGGATTTCCGCTCTTCGGCCTGTTCAACGCGGCGATGGGGGTGACCACGGTTATTCCAGAAATGGACCCATCGCGCCCTGCGAACGTCGATCCGAAGAAGTTCGTCGCCGGGATCCACCTTTGGGGCGCCACCCAGTCCTTTGGCTCGCCTGCGATTTGGAATAGCGTCGGGCGGTACTGCGAGAAGAACCACGTGCAGTTGCCGACGCTGCGACGAGTGCTGTCAGCCGGCGCTCCGGTGCCGCCGCACGTGCTGGCGCGCATGCAACAATGGATTCCCCGCGATGGCGAGATCCACACCCCGTACGGCGCGACCGAGGCGCTGCCGGTGGCTTCGATTTCAGCAGGCGAAGTGATGGGCGAAACGGCTGCGCGCTCGCGCGCGGGGGGAGGCACGTGCGTGGGTCGGCGATTCCCTGGCATCGCATGGAAAGTGATTCGCATCGTCGATGGTCCGATCGCAACGATCGATCCGATCGATGAGCTGCCCCCTGACACGATTGGTGAACTCATCGTCCGAGGCGCGGTGGTCACGCGAGAATACGCGACTCGCCGCCAGGCGAATGCACTTGCCAAGATCGCCGACGGTGAAGAGGTCTGGCATCGCATGGGGGATGTGGGCTACCTGGATGAACAAGAGCGGTTCTGGTTTTGCGGCCGCGCGGCGCATCGCGTGCTCACGGCGCGCGGTCCGATGTACACCATTCCCTGCGAAGCGATTTTCAACAACCATCCCTCGATTTACCGTTCGGCGCTGGTTGGAATTGGCGCACCCGGCAGGCAGCATCCCGTGATTGTGGCCGAACCTTGGCCCGGCACGATGCCGCGCTGGCGGGCTGGCCGACAGAAGCTCAGGGACGAGCTTCGCGAGCTGGGCAAGGCAAATTCACTGACAGCAGCGATCGACCACGTCTTATTGCACTCGTCGATGCCGGTCGACATCCGCCACAACGCGAAAATCTTTCGCGAGCAGTTAGCCGTCTGGGCGAGCCGTCGCATGTAGCCGCGCCGCCACGCAAATCTCCTGGCGATTGTGGGACAATTGCCGTGCCTGGACGTCGGCGTAGCCCCAACTGCGAATGCGTTCCAGGCAAGCCGGAATCTGCCCGGCGAGCGACCATTCGAGCAGCTTGAGTGTGAGCAGCATGCCACGCACGTTGACTTCAGGGTGGGAGACAATTGCTTCCACCGTGTCGAGGGTGTACTGCGGGGCCACGTTCATGTCCGCCGTCAGCCACCGCGTCTTGCGGAATTCGCGGCGCCTGACTTCGTGGCCCCGTTTTCGCAGGTGCGTGAAATGGGGGTGCGCTATCACGCGCTGGTCCACCTGAGCTGGGTCGATGCCAAGCACGATCAGCCCCCGGTCAAGTAAGGCCTGGCTGGCGCCGCCAGGAGAACAGCCGATCTCCGCCACCTGCTCGCCAGGCGCGACAGGGATTTGAGACCAGGCGAGGGCCTCGTCCATCTTGAGATAAGCGCGCGAGACGGCGTGTTCGGGCAGGGGCGCTAGATGCCACCCACCCGGCCAGCTTGTGGCAATTTCCGTCACACGATGAAAGCCGAGCCACCATAGGCACGGTTCGACGAGAATGCAATCGAGAACCAGCGGCGACCGTGCTGCGGATGTCTTGGGTCGGGTAACTCGGGCTGCTACGGCCGCTTCGCGCAAGGCCAGAGGTTGCCACCCCAAGGCTTCACCCAAGACAGCGACCGCCGACGGCACTTGCTCGCTCGGCGTTTCACCACGAATGACGACGTGCAGCTCATCGAAGTTGATGGCACCCACAAGTTGCCGCGCCGCTTCGACCCGTGCGGCATCTGTCTCCCCCGTCACTTTGCCCAGCGAAAAGCCGTGCGAACGGGCAAACACCAGGTGCGGATGGAAGTCGTCGCTGAGGCCATGCCGGGTGGGGAGCTTCCAGGTGACGAACCCAGGCCGCGAGAACGCCAGCCGAAGGTCGGGCCAGAGGCGCGCCGTTTCCGCCTTGAGCGCGCGCTCGGCCGTGATCTGACAGGTGGTGAACAGAAACGTGGGATCGGCCATGCGACTCGTTACGTGGCGAGATTCATCACGGGGCAAGCGTTTCGATCCGGAGCTTCTGATCTCGCATGAACGCTTCCGCCTCGGGTCGCGAAAACACGCTGTCGGTCGCGCTGATCGAGCGGACGCAACTGGCGCCAACCGCGGCGCCCCATCGCAGGCAACCGGCCGGATCCTGGCCGTCAATCAGGCCGACGATGTAGCCGGCGTCGAAGGCGTCGCCCGAGCCCGTGCCCCCCCGGTATTCGGTCGGGAAAACGCCGGCCCGCAGCCGCAAGTTGTCGCTCAACAGCAGGCTGCCTTCACCGCCGCAAGTGATGACGACGGTGCGAGCGCCGGCGTTCAAGAAAACTTCCGCCTGTTGAATCGAGTCCTGAAAGCCGGTGATCATGGCCGCTTCGTCGGAGTTGGGAAGAAAGACGTCAGTCTCGGCGAGTACCGGGGCGAGCGTGCTCAAGTGGTCGCCTGGGCCAGGCAGCACGATGTCGAGCACGGTCTTCACGCCAGCCGCGCGCGCAGCGCGAAATTGTTGGGCTAGCTTGTGCGGATCGAGGCTGGGCATCAGCAGAAATCCGCCGACGTAAAAAACCTTGGCGGCTCTTACGCGATCCAGGGAGATATGTTCCGTGGTGACCTTCGCGTTGGCGCCCACGGCATGGATAAAGCGCCGGTCTTGCCCGGCGACGTTGATAATCAATGTGCCTGAAGTCTCGACCCCCTCAAGTTGATGGATGTCGCTGGTATCAACGCCCGCCGCCGCAAGCGTGTCGAGCACGAAGCGTCCGAAATAATCTCGTCCGACGCAACCCACAACACCCACCTGGGCGCCCAACCGCGCAAGATCCACCGCCACGTTCGACGCGCAGCCGCCAACCGATAGCGGTAAGCGTGCGCACTGCACAAGTTCCCCCGCCTCAGGGAGATGCTGAATCGGATCGCAAAGATGATCGGCAACGAGGATCCCGACGGAAAGGCAGTCGAGGGACATGGTGGCACCTGGCAAGTGGTACGTGACAAGCCAGCAGGCAGTCTAGCGGCGCGGTGGGGTGTCCTTCCAGGGTTGCCGTTGTCACGATCACCCTGTTTCGCTAACCTCCCCCACCCGCTCGCCTTCCTACATCGTAGGGGACGGCCGAGTTACCTTGAGGTGTGTCATGGATGGCTCACGTGTGTTTCGTGCTGCGATTCTTGCAGCGATCGTGTTTCCGGGTCCTCGGGCCGCGATTGCTCAGCCGCCTGGAGATGCTGCTCGCGTGGCCCGGCTGGTCAAGACTCTCGGTGCCGATGAGTTTGCCGCGCGCCGCGCCGCCGATCTCGAACTGCTCCAACTCGGCCCGGAGAGTCGACGACAACTGGAGCAAGCCGCGGCATCGGCGGATCCGGAAATCCGTTTGCGGGCGCTCCACTTGCTCGAGCGAGCTGCCGTGGTCCGCCTCTGGGAACCAACGCAAATCAGCGTCAAATCGGCCGGCGACCAGTTATCAGGCGTGCTCAACGCATGCGCACAACAAACCGGCAATCATGTGTTCGTCGGCGATCCCTACAGTGAGTTCTCCAATCTCCCGGTGACGGTCGACTGGCATCAGCAGCCGTACTGGCAGGCGATTGACGAACTGGCACGAGCGACCGGCAACCATCTCCGCGTGCACTACGACAGTCGCGTGCCCGGCGTGGTCGTGGCGGCCGGCGCCGCAGGGAAGCATCCAACGGCGTACTCGGGCCCTTTGCGCGCGCAAATCACGAGTGCCCGGCGGGTGTTCATCGAAGAATTTGACTATGAGCGTCTCAACTCCGAGGTCACGTACACGTTTCAGCTCAATTTGCAGTTGATCTGGGAAGACCGGTTTCGACTGGTCGCTTATGGGGCTCAGCCAGAAATCATTGCGGCCAAGACCGATTCGGGAGTGGCCGTGAGCGGCCCGCCACCGTCATCGGGAAGCTGGAACGTGGCAACCACGAGCACGCGGCAGATCACGGCGAGCGTTCGCTTAAACCCACCGCCGGTGGCGGCCACCAAGCTTTGTGAGCTGCGGCTGAAGTGGAGTTTGGTAGCGCTTGGCGAGATGGCAATTGCCGACCTGGAGAATCCTGTTGCCGAGGCCGAACTCCATCATGACGGTCTTTCGCTGAAAGTCCTGGCATGGGATCGCCAGCCCACGGGCCGCGTGGAAATGACGCTGCTTGTCTTGCGGGATCTGATGGTACCCGAACCTGCCGAGATCCTATTTCAAGAAAACGTGATCGAATTGCTCGACTCCCAGGGGCGTCCGTTGCGATCTCAAAGCCAAACCCACACACTGACCGATCAGGGCGTGGAGTTCCGTCTGGCGTTCCTTGGCGAAAGCGCCGGCGCGGTCCCGGCCAGGCTGAGGGTCACGTATCCCAAGTTGCGCTCGCGTCGCGATCTGGAAATCGTCTTCCGCGACGTGCCGTTGCCGGTGGAGCGTCCGGAGTAGCCGGCTTTTCCCGGACGGATTTCAGCAGCCAGGTAGTCGGGGCAGCAATGGGATGAAGACATCGGGCAGGTGATCGGGTCGATCGAACATACGCTGATTGCACGGCGACTCAAAGTTTCAAAGTGGGTGGCGGGGTCAGAGCGAAGCGATGGCCCCGATTGGCGGATTTCTGGGCCTTCCCTTCGGTCAGACACTGCCACCTATGTTCCCAATGTAAAACTTTGAGAAGCCGTGACGCTGATTGAGTCAGAGTCGTCCGGTAGGCAGCCCCCCTCCCCAACCCTCCCCTCCGAGGGGAGGGAGCCGAACAGTTTAATTTTGGGTCTCCCCTCCGAGGGGAGGGCGTCTCACAAAAGCATTTCCGGCTCCCTCCCCTTTTGCGTGGAGCGCGCCTCACACAAGAAACTTCCGGCTCCCCGGCGATCAAGAAAGAGTAACCGTTCACGGGCCGGGGACTGGCTCGTTTTCCCGGCGAATTAGCGCGAGGTGCATCGTCCTGTCAGGAGGTTGTCCTACGTGTTTCCCGGGAAAATGTGCCTGCCCCCCTCTCCTGGCCCGTGAACGGTTAGAAGAAAGACACGATCTTGTGTTGGCGAGACTCGCAGCCTTCCACCGGCTGCACGGCGGTTGCCGTCCGCGGGTGGTTCGGACTATCCTGGGCGTTGCCGGTTGCCGGATGCGATCGCAATCAAGGAGCTGCTGGATGGCTGGACTGGGACATCATGTTCATCATCCCACGGAAGAGGAGGATCCTGAACTGGCGGCCGGCAATGCGGGGCGCGGGCTTGTTCTGTTCGCCGTGTATCTGGCGTTCTACGTCGGTTTCGTGCTGCTCAATGCGTTTGGCCGACCTGTAATGCAGTGCGTCCTTGCCGGCGTGAATCTGGCGGTGTGGTATGGCTTCGCGTTGATTGCCTGGGCACTGGTGCTGGCGCTTTTGTATGCATGGCTTTGTCGTCGGGCCGCACATGCCAAGGATCGGCCATGAACTACGAGCGATCGCTGTTGGCGGTGGCAGTGTTTGGCTTGTTCGTGGCGTTCACGCTGGGACTGAGCTTTTATTTCGCCCGGCGAACGCGATCAGCCAAGGGCTATTTCACCGCGGGGGGAGAGATTCACTGGTTCGTCAACGGCGTGGCGTTCGCCGGCGATTATCTTTCCGCAGCCTCGTTCCTGGGCATTTGCGGAATGATCGCCTTCTACGGATACGACGGCTTTCTCTATTCGATCGGTTATCTGGCCGGTTGGGTCGTGGCGTTGTTCGTGATTGCCGAGCCGCTCAAGCGGATGGGGCGCTACACCTTTGCGGATGCCCTCAACAGCCGTTTTCAATCGCGAGCCATCACGCTTTCGGCCGGCATCAGCACGCTGGTGGTGAGCGTGTTTTATTTGATTCCGCAGATGGTCGGCGCTGGCGCGCTGATCAAGCCGCTTCTGGGCTTCGAGCATTGGCAGGGCGTGCTGATCGTCGGCGCGGTCGTCGTGCTGATTGTGGTCACAGCGGGAATGGTATCGACCACCTACGTCCAGTTTCTCAAAGGGTCGCTGCTGGTGGTGTTTAGCGCCGTGCTGACGGTGATGATTCTTAATCGAGGCTTGACCACGCGGCCCGACAGCGACGAGTTTCGGCCGCCGCGCGTTTCAGCCGATTTTGCTGCCGGCGTGGAGCCGACCGCGATGGAACTCGGCATGGCCACTTCCAATCTGCTGCCGGCGGAGGGCCCCTGGAAAGACAAGCCGTAT
>SXHT01000073.1 GCA_005773095.1 Planctomycetaceae bacterium | reverse complement strand
TGCAACAGGCCCGTGGCCAGGGAAAACAGCACCACCAGACGAACCAGGGGAAAGCCCAATCCCGGTTTCTGGGAGTTGGGTTGGGGATAGCTGGCCTGATTGGTTTCCGTGTCGGGCAGGCTGATCGTCGTACCGTCTCCCGACTGGTCGCGGAAGTCGAATCGCTGAAAAAACAACCGGCGCAAGCCAAGCTCGAACTCAAGCTGGAACGGCAGACCAGGTTCGCCACCAACCAGCAGAAACAGGCCGATGCGAAATCGACGGGGCGAGTCGCTTCGCCTGCCAGGAGTTTTGCACCCTCAGTTGCAAGGACAAGCAGCGCGAGTGCAATAAATCGCATAGAACCAGCCCCCCGCGTCGCTGCAACGCCAATCGAGCAACCCAAGACGATAATGAGACCGAAAGACATTGGTTGTGCTGTGGAATTGTTTGGCTAACACCGCACGTCTTTTCCTTCACTGCCGAAAATGGCCATACGGTCTTCGTCGGTGGTCGGAATCGCGGAGCATCCAGCGAAATGGAACTGCACCGCGAACCTCTGCCGATCGGTGCGGTTCGTGGGCGTGCCATGCGGCAGCTTGCCGTCGAACAAGAGCACGTCGCCGGCCTGCATGGCGATCGCCAACCGCGGATAGGTTCGCATTTCGCTGTCGCAAATCTGCCAGTCGCGGCGCTTGAAGTGTGGTCGCGGACCGGCGCGATGCGCTCCCGAGACCACGTGCATGCAGCCCATCTGCGGCGATACATCGGTGAGCGCGATCCAGACGCCGACTACCCGTGCCTCCAGCGGAAAGTTGAAATACGCGTGATCCTGGTGCCAGGGCTTCTCCTGACCATACGGCGGTTTGATGAGTGCCATGTCTTGAAAACAGCGAATCGGCTCCCCGATGATCTGCGAGATCACCCGCAACAACTCGGGTTCTTCCGCCAACGCCCCAAGCGCCGGATACGATGTGATAAACCCCATCAACTTGCGAACCAACGACGCACGGAGGGCCGACGGCACTTTCGGCAGTGCGTCGGCCCATTCTCGCTCAGAACCGCTGGCAAGAGTCAGATGGTCGCGAATCGCCGATTCGAAGTAGATTGACTCGCATCGCGGATCGTCGCTGCAAAGAATCGTCCTCAGCGCGCATAGCGCAGCGTCGGTTGCCTGGGAACCAAAACCATTGCGGATCGCCAGAAAGCCGGTGCGGTCGTAGAGCTGTAGTTCCTCATCTCCGACGGCGGCGAATCCTTCGATAACGGGCGTGACCGTCTTGGCCTCGTAGAGCGTCGGATCGTGTTCGGCGATCGGTGGCTCAAAAATCACACGCATCGATTTCGATCCAAAACTTCCAGTTTGCCCGTTCAATAAGCTGGAATAATACGGGCGTCCTCAAAGTTGTGCACTCCCAATCCGACAAACACAGTCCGTGCGAAAATACAAGTTCCATGCCAGTGCCTGCGAAGCGTCCTCGGCTATTGTACCAGGAAACGCACTTTGAGATGCCAGAACGTGCCATCACACTCGTCGCGGGAAAGGGTGCGTGTCGCGTTCCCAACGGACCCTTCGCCCCTGCCACTCCGCCGTACCACACAATCCACCCCAAGGGTTCCCGCCGCGAGCGATCGGCGGTTCAACCGGTCGTCGGGCAAGATCCTTCAACAGGCCCAAAAACCGACTCCTAACCACTTGCACCAGAAGACTTTATTTTCCGTCCCCGGCACTCCCCGCCGAGACCGTTCGACGCTATATTGGCGGTTTCACTTTACGCGCATGATTGCCGCTTGGCTGGGGACCTCAAGTAACACCGCCGGGGAAGGGAATAAGCACATTTTGCTCCGCCGACTCGCAAAATGAGCCAGTTCCCAGCGGTGGCGGGGACGGAACCGACGTGACGCAAACCGTGTTTTCGATCCCGTTAGGTTCGGGCGCCGTCGCTACGGCGGGAGCGAGCCCGCGCGTGCCGACGACACGTTCGCCTGTGCTTAACGAGTTCATCGCGGGGCCGGAGAATCGTCTCGCGGCCATCGCCGTCGAGTCGGTGTTCGAACACGCCACACCAAGCGTCACGCCGCTGGTGCTCTACGGTCCCACCCAGTGCGGCAAGACCCATCTCGCACGCGGACTGGCCGAATGGTGGAAACGGCGCCATCCGGCCACGCATGTGCAGACGCTCACCGGCGCCGAGTACGCCCAACAATATGCCGACGCAGTCGACAACGATCACATACCCGCCTGGCGCGCAAAATTGCGAACAGTGCAAATGCTGGTCATCGACGATCTCGCCGGATTGGCAGGCAAACGCGGCGCGCAGCAGGAACTGCGGCAACTGCTCGATGAGCTGCTCGACTGCCAGGCGCTCGTGGTGGTGACGATGCAATCGCTGCCGCAAGTTGCGGCGGGACTCTCAGGCGCGCTCCAGTCGCGGTTGTCGAGCGGGCTGGCAGTGCAGGTGAACATTCCCGGCTCGGCAGCACGGCGGGAGATCGTCGATCGCTTCGCCGCAGCACGCGGCACACTGCTTTCCAAACGTGCCGCTCAGGCCCTGGCTGACAGCCTGAACGTGCCGGCGCCCATCCTCCTGGGTGCGCTCATGGAACTGGAGTCGGCTGCCCGCGCCGACGACCGTCCGATTGATGCCGAGCGAATCCGTCGTTACGTGGCCGACCACATCCGCGAAAAGCCGCTGACCATACGCGATGTCGCGATTGTAACCGCCAGGTATTTCAGCCTCACGTTGGCCGATCTCAAGAGCGCTTCGCGACACAAGGCAATGGTCTCGGCCCGCAGCATGGCAATTTATTTGGCCCGCAACCTCACAGATCAGAGCCTGTCGCAAATCGGCAAATATTTCGGCGGCCGAGATCACACCACCGTGATGCACAGTCTGCGTAAGATCGAAAAACTGACCAAGACCGATCCGCCCACCCGACAAGCGATCTCAGAACTCAGGCGGCTGATTGCCATGAATCAATGAACATCGAGATTCAGTTTCATCATGGGAGATTGGAAATTGGGCACAAGTTGTTACTTTGTTGTCTATGCCACCGGCGCTTCTGGGCATGGAGCGACATCCGATCGCGATTGCCGCAATTCCTTGCTTGCAAGCGACATCCGGCCAACATCGCATGAACAACTTCATCCGACTTTTTGCACAACCAACCAACGTCTTTGAGAACTCGTAACGGTTGAATCCACGGTGACTTACAATGCAGCGAGTCATTCCATCAACAGGACCATCACCCAGACTCCTACTAATCCTATTTTAGAAAAGAAAACAGCAGACGAGGACACGATGAAAGCCACCTGTCGACGAGAACCGCTCCTTTCGGCGTTCCAAACCGCGGCATCCGTTGCGCCGGTCCGCAGCCCCAAGCCCATTTTGCAGAATGTGAAGCTGGACGTGACCAGCGGCGACGCCGTCTTGCTGGCGACGGATCTGGAAGTGGGTATTCGCATCCATGTGACCGGTTTTGAAGTCGCATCGCCTGGCAGCGTGATTCTACCGCTGGCCCGGTTTGGGCCGATCTTGCGGGAATCTACGGACGAAATGTTGAAGCTGGAAACCGATGGCAACGGCACCACCATTCGCGGTGAACGAAGTGAATTCAAGCTCCCCTCGGAGAACCCCGCCGAGTTTCCCAGTGTGGCCGAGTTCGCTGAGCAGAAGTTCCATGAACTGCCGTCGCGCCTGCTGCGAGAGTTGATCCGTCGTACGATTTTTGCCACCGACAACGAAAGCAGTCGTTACGCGCTGGGGGGCGTGCTGCTGGAGTTCATGGGGGACAAGATCATCGGTGTCGGTACCGATGGTCGCCGACTGGCCAAGATGGAAGTCCCTGCCACAAGCGTCGGCGGCCATCAAACCGAAAGTGCAATGACAATCGTGCCCGCCAAGGCCATGCAGCTCATCGAACGGGCTCTCACCGATCATGACGCCGAGGTACAGATTGCCGCGCACACCAATGAAGTGTTGGTGAAAAGTCCGCGCATGACAATTTACAGTCGTCTGGTCGAAGGTCGCTATCCCAAGTGGCGTGATGTGTTTCCCAGCCGCAGTGGTTCGTCAAAGATTGAGCTGCCGGTGGCCTCGCTATTTTCAGCCGTGCGGCAAGCTGCGATCGTGACCAGCGAAGAGAGCAAAGGTGTGGATTTCAACTTCGAGGGGGGTACGCTCACGCTCAGCGGTCGTGCGGCGGATGTCGGCCAGTCGCACGTTGAGTTGCCGATCGCCTACGACGGACCGGCGCTGGGGATCACGCTCGATCCAAAATTTCTGAGTGAGTTCCTCCGCGTGCTCGATCCCGACAAAACCTTCACGCTGGAAATCAAGGACGCCGAAAGTGCCGCCGTGTGCAGCACCGATGATGGCTACGGCTACGTGATTATGCCGCTGGCAAGAGACCACTAACAACCATCGAACTCCCTCGGAAAGAGGACCGGGGTGCACCCAACCCCCTCTCCTGCTGGGAGAGGGAACCAGGCATGGCTCAACCCAAGCGCATCGGAAATATTGTCGCTGAACTGATCGCCCGCCGCGGTTACGCGCGGGTGCAAGCGGCCACGACGTGTGCCGACGCCTGGGCAGCAGCGGCCGGCCCGCAGTTAGTGCCGTTCTCGCGGCCCGGCGCCATCAAGCGTGGGGTCCTGGAAGTTCTGGTCGCCAACTCCACGATGTTGCAAGAAATCTCGTTTCAAAAAACTTCGATTGTAAAGAAGCTCAGCGAACTTTTGCCCGACGAAAATATCCGTGACGTGAAGTTTCGCGTTGGGCCAATCACGTAAGTCAGGCGCTCCCGCCTGACGCTGTGTAATCAAGAATGGAAACCGGATTGTCAGCCTGGAAAGGCTGGTCTACCTATGGCTGATGAAAAACCCGCCTCCCCCGACATGCCGGACTACAAGCTGGTCGAGGGAGATTACACTTCCGACCAGCTCAAGCACCTCACCGACCTGGAACACGTTCGGCAACGCCCGGCCATGTACATTGGGGACACGACGGTGCGTGGCCTGCACCACCTGGTCTACGAAGTGGTGGATAACTCGATCGACGAGGCCATGGCCGGTCACGCCAAGACCGTGACGGTCACGATCAACAACGACGGGTCCGTGACGGTGGAAGACGATGGCCGCGGCATCCCGGTGGAAACGCATCCCGGTCTCGGCTTCTCGACGCTGCAAGGCGTGATGACGGTGCTGAAATTCGGCGGCAAGTTCGAAAAAGGGGCCTATCAAACGTCGGGCGGATTGCACGGCGTGGGGGTCACGGTCGTCAACTTTCTCAGCGAGTGGGCCGAAGTCGAGGTCTTTCGCGACGGCCACGTGTTTCAGCAGGAGTATGAACGCGGCGTGGCCACGGGGGACGTGCGCAAGCTGGGCGCCACGAGCAAACGCGGCACCAGGACGACGTTCAAGGCCGACCCGCAAATCTTTCCCGTCACCAAATTCGTATACAGTACGCTGCACCGCCGCTTGCAGGAGCTGGCGTTTCTCAATCGTGGCGTGAAAATTATTTTCAAGGACGAGCGTAGCGGCGACGGCGAAACGTTTTACTACGAGCGCGGTCTGCTCGATTTCATCCGGTATTTGAATCGCGCCAGCGAACCGGTGCATCCCGAGATCATCTACGCCACCGGCGAGCAGGACGGCGTCACGGTGGAAGTGGCGCTGCAATACTCGTCGGAGTACACCGAGAATGTCCATTCCTACGTCAATAACATCAACACCATCGAAGGTGGTACCCACGTTTCCGGATTTCGCGCGGCGCTCACGCGCTGTCTGAATGCCTACGGCAGGAAAGAGAACCTCTTTAAGGATCTGGTGCCGACCGGAGACGATTTTCGCGAGGGCCTGACGGCCGTCATCGCGCTGCGGCATCCGCATCCGCAATTCGAAGGTCAGACGAAGACGAAGCTGGGCAACGGCGATGTGGACGGCATCGTCACTTCGGTCGTCGGCGATTTCCTGAACAAATTCCTCGAAGAAAACCCCAAGACCGCCAAGGTGATCTGCAACAAGGGCCTGGTCGCGGCGGAAGCCCGCGAAAGTGCTCGCAAGGCGCGCGAGCTG
Source organism: Planctomycetaceae bacterium (assembly GCA_005773095.1). Taxonomy (GTDB): domain Bacteria; phylum Planctomycetota; class Planctomycetia; order Pirellulales; family PALSA-1355; genus SXHT01. The sequence goes on along the minus strand of SXHT01000073.1, from coordinate 289 downwards.
GTGCGGGAGCGCAAAGGCGCTCTGGCCGGCCACGGTCTGCCCGGCAAGCTGCGCGATTGCACGAGCAAGGACGTCGACAAATGCGAACTGTACCTGGTCGAAGGCGATTCCGCCGGCGGCAGTGCCGAGGGGGGCCGCTTGCGAGAGTATCAGGCAATTCTTCCCCTCCGCGGCAAGATCATCAACGCTTACAAATTCCGCGAAGATAAAGTGCTGGCGAACGAGGAAATTCGCAGCATGATCGCCGCCATTGGCAGCGGCATCGGCGAAGACGCCGACTTGAGCAAGC
>SXHT01000072.1 GCA_005773095.1 Planctomycetaceae bacterium | reverse complement strand
CGGTGCCCTCGTCGCTCACCAGATGGAATGGCAGATGATGCCTTGCGGCAAAAACGCCGTGACTCTCGGCGGAATCAGCGCTGACGCCGATCACGACGGCTCCCGCCTCCACGAACCGATCGTAGGCGTCGCGAAAGGCGCAGGCTTCCCTCGTGCAAATGCTGGTGCCGTCCTTCGGGTAGAAGAACAGCACAACGACCTTGCTCCCCTGGAAGTCGCTCAATCGGATCTGCTGGCCCGACTGAGTCTTCAGCAGCACGTCGGGCACGCGATCCCCCACCTGCACACGACGCATGGCTGGTTGCTCGATTCGTTGGGTCCGGCAGTTTCTGCGCGATGGAACGGGCAGGTCTCGCGACTCCCGCGCAGCTGAGTTTACCAGCCGCAGCTGGAGAAATCGAGATTCCAGGTTCGCTAAGTGCCTTAGCCGCGGCAACTTTCGGTCGCTAGCTGTGCCTGATCGGGCGAGCTGCCGTTTATTTGGCATGCCTGTTGCTTCGTCCAGGCCGCACGACATGGTTGGCTTGACATGGATCGGGGGGGCGACCCGAGCAGCGCAAGCGAGCACGATGCCCTACGGACTTTACATTTCAGCGGCAGGCGCCCAAGCCCAGAACCAGCGGATGGAGGTGGTGGCCAACAATTTGGCCAACGTCGAAACCGTCGGCTTCAAACGTCAACTTGCCGGTTTTCAGGCGCGCTACACGGAAGCTGTCGAGCGTGGTCTCGACCTGCCTGGCAACGGCACTCTGGCCGATTTGGGGGGCGGCGTGATGCTCCGCGACGCGCCGACCGATTTCAGCGTCGGCCCGCTCAAAACGACTCAGATTCCCACCGATCTGGCGATCAACGGCGATGGGTTCTTTGCAGTGCAGAAGGGAAATCAGACGCTGCTGACCCGGGCTGGAAATTTTGCTTTCAATCCCGAGGGTGTGCTGGTCACTCAGCAGGGCTATCCCGTGCTGAGCGACAGCAACACGCCCATCACGATCGACCCCGAAGCCGGGCCGTGGACGTTTCAGACCGATGGCACCTTCGTGCAAGGCGGGGAGGTGCAGGCGCTGGCGGTGGTGCGTCCCCGTTCTCTGGGCGACTTGAAGCATGCGGCGGAAAACCTGTTCCTGCCGACGGGGCCGATCGGCCAGGTTGAGCCCGAACTGCGTCAGGTGCAGACGCACGTCATCGAAATGTCCGGTGTCAAGCCCACGCAAGAAATGATGGAGATGATTGAGACCTCGCGTTCGTTCGAGTGCAACGTCAACATGATTCGCAACCAGGACCAGATGATCGGCACGTTGATCAGCCGCGTGTTGAAAGAAGGATAAGAGAGAGATTCAACGACGAAGGATACAAAATACTTCGACTCAGATCCCGGATCCGTTCCACAACTGACACCTCTCCCCTGACCCCTGTTCTCCGCTATGAGCGTACAAACCCTCTATACCGCTGCGTCGGGCATGACGGCGCTCGAGACCAAGCTCGACACCATCGCCAACAATCTGGCGAACATCAACACCACGGCGTTCAAGCGTGCCCGGTGCAATTTTGAGAATCTCTTCTACCGCAACTACGTTTTACCAGGATCGCAGGATGCCCTCGGTAACCCGACGGCGGTGGGAGTTCAGGTGGGTCTTGGCTCGCGCGTGGAAAGCATTCAAACGGATTTCACGCAGGGCAACTTCATCAACACCAACAAGCAGTTGGATCTGGCCATCGAGGGACAGGGCTTGTTCCAGGTTCAAGACCCCAGCGGCCAGATTCTGTATACACGCGCCGGAAACCTCAATGTCAACGCCAACGGTGCGCTCGTGGTCGGCTCCGCGTCCGACGGTCGACTGATCGAACCGAATATCAGCATCCCTCAGGATACGACGGGCATCGTCATCAGTCCCGAAGGCATCGTGCAGGTCCAACAATTTGGCAACCCGACACTCAGCCAGGTGGGACAACTTCAGCTCGCGCAGTTCATCAACTACGAGGGACTGCTCAAGCAGGCCGAGAATCTCTACGCGGAATCAAACGCTTCCGGACCGCCGATCATCGGCCCGCCAGGCACAAACGGCCTGGGTCTCGTGCGACAGAATTATTTGGAGGCTTCGAACGTCGAGCCGGTCAATGAGCTGATCGATTTGATTACGACCCAACGCGCATTCGAGCTCAACTCACAAGTCATCCAGGCCAGTGATCAGGTGTTGCAGCTAGTGGCGAATTTACGACGGTTCTAAGGGAGCGTCGTGGCGGAAGAGAGGGGGACAGGCACATTTTCCCGGGAACCACGTAAGACAACCTCCTGACAGAACGATGCACCTCTCGTGAATTCGCCGGGAATAATGAGCCAGTTCCCGGCCCGTGAACGGTTACCAGCTATCTACCCATGAAATCCTTGATCTCAATTGTTGTGTCACTCTTCACCGCCACGGGCGTTCATTCCGCCGAGTTGCAATTGCGCGATCAGGGGCGCACGACCGGGCCGCTCGTGCTGGTTGGCGACATTGCCGAGATTCATGCGAGGCACTCGGTCGAGGCCGCCGATCTGGCCGCGATCGACTTGGTCCCCGCTCCGCCGGCCGGTGAGAGCCGCGTGCTGCGACTGCGCGAGGTGCAGGATCTGCTGGCCATCCGCGGTGTGAATTTGGCATTGCATCGATTCTCCGGGGCCAGCCAGGTGACCCTTCATGGGCCCAGCTGCGATACTCGACCGGAGAAGAGTTCCGCCTCATCCCGCGCCGGACGTGCCGTCCGCCAGGTCCCTAAGGAACCGGTCGAGGAAGCAACGCGAACGGCCGTTCAAGCCTGGCTCAACGAGACTGCGGGTGAGCAGGAGTGGCAAGTTACGCTGACGCTGAGCGATGCGCTGGCCGATGCGATCGCGAATTTGGGCGACTCGCTGAAGGTCGCCGGAGGAGCGGCGCCGTTCACGGGAGAACAGCAATTCCTGGTGAGTGCCGAAAACTCGGACGCAACCCCGATTACGGTGGCGGCGGAAGTCGCAATTCCACCGGCGATCGTCGTCGCGCGACATTCCCTGCCGAAAGGCGTGATATTGCGAGCTGACGATGTGAAGCTACAGCGCGGCTTGCCGACCAAGGGGGACACCGAAGTTTACACGTCGATCGCAGACGTCGCAGGAAAAGAAACCACTCGGACGATTGCCGAAGGTCAGATCCTCGACAGTCGCAGCGTGCGGCGGCAACTGCTTGTGCGGAGAAGCGAGATTGTCACGCTGTATGCGCGCGCCGCGGGCGTGAGCGTGCGCACCACCGCCCGTGTTCGGGATGACGGCGCCCTGGGAGACTTAGTGAGAGTTGAGACCTTGCAGGATCGCAAACCGCTGTTCGCCCGGGTCTTTGCACCTCAGGAAGTGGAAGTATTCGCTCAAGCGATTTCCGCTGCCGAGCCAGGTCAACATGCCACGAACAGCATCCATCGCATACCGAGTCGGGGCACGCCCCTGGCGCCCTTGCCCGCGGAAGAGTCGGTGGTGGAGACCGCCCCTGCAGAGAGGAATGACAGGTAGAGAATATGCGGCTCTTATGGCAGATAAGCACGTTTGCGGCGATTGCCTGTGGTACCGCTGCGCATGCGCAGAACTCCAGCCTGATGCATCGAGATCTGCCGAACGACGGCCGGGAGCTCACGTTGCAGACCACATCTTTCTTGTACCAGCACGCAGAACCTGTTCGTGTGCTCAAGCTGAACGACATTGTGCGCGTCAAGGTAGTCGAGTCGGCGAAGACAAACTCCGAAGCCAATATCAACCGCCGCAAACAGTATCAACTTCAGGCGCAACTGATTGACTGGATCAAGTTTGACAACGGCGACTTGGAATTGAACCCGAACTCGGGTGGTGACCCGGCGATCAAT
>SXHT01000071.1 GCA_005773095.1 Planctomycetaceae bacterium | reverse complement strand
GCAAGCCTTCTACGCGCACATGGCCGAAGGCGCGAGCCCCTCGCTGATGTTGGCCGACCTCAAGGGCCAACTTGATCTGCTGGCGGTGCGGCTGGCGGAGCGACGATCGTAGGACGGATTGAAAATCCGTCCTACAGTTCCAGCGGAAAATCGCTCAGCAGCTCCACGCCGGTCGCGGTTACCAGGTAGTTGTTTTCCAGGCGAATTCCGCTGCGGAAGCGTGGCGCGTATAAACCTGGTTCGCAGGCAAAGACCTCACCCTCCTGAAACGTGTCGTCCCAGTTGGGATTGAGATGCGGCGCTTCGTGTGGAAACAGCCCGATGCCGTGGCCCAGATGATGCGGCAGTTGCAGGTCGCCGTCGGCCAGCATCGCCGCGGCCTCGTGGAAAAGCTCACGGCAGCTCGTGCCAGGCTTGACCGTGGCCTGAACGTGCTTGTGAACCGGCAGTAAGCGTTCCCAGAGCTTGTATTGTTCGTCGGTTGGTTTGCCGTTGACCGCAAACGTCCGGCAGTTGTCGGCAAAGTAACCACGAAATGCCGGTCCCAGATCGAGGATATACAGCTCGCCGGATTCAATCTTACGATCCCGCGGCGGGCCGCCGAGCTGGTTGCAGGCGTAGTCGTTGCCGGTGCCGGTAAGCATTTCGCCACATTCGCGGACCGCTGCCGACTGCAGTTCGCTGAAGACGTTCAACTCATTAACGCCCGGCTCGATCATCTCGCGCGCTTTGCGATACATGGCCCCGGTGGCGGCAATTGCTTTCTTGATGCGGGCAAGTTCATCGGGATCCTTTCGCCGCCGCATTTCGTGGAGCGCGGGATCGATATCAAGCACTTCGGCTTCCAATGGCGCCGTCAAACAGGGGCCGCAGTTGGAGAATTCCACGCCCAGCCGCCCTGGCTTGGGCCGACTGGCCAGCGATTCCAGTAATACCTGGGAACTGGCCACGCGTTGATCGTTGCGCAGCGTGCTGAGCCATTGGGCCTCGAATGGTCGCACATCGTCGGCAGCATGGACCTCCGGCATTTTTCGCGATGGGGCGACGAGCGTCACGCGGCCGCTCGCATCGATCGAGGCCACCGGCGAAAAGAACCAGCTGAAGCGCGGACCCGTGAAATACTGGATGTGCTCGACCTGGGTAAGTATCACCAGGTCGAGCCGGAGCCGCTGCATGCGCTCAAGCAACCGCCTCTGCCGAGCGCGGCAGGCTTTGACATCGATATCGTAGATGCTCATTGCTTTCCTCGCTCAGCTTGTTTTTCCAGGACGGCCAAATGCACTTGGGCGATACCCCCCATGTAATGCTCCACCAGATTCTTGTCGACCGCCAGTTTGAGATGCTCAATCGCCTTCGGGCTGTCGCCTCGCGCGTCGAGATCAAGTGCGATATACAAGTGCGCGTAGAACAGGCGGACCCGCAATTCCGCCGCGGAGGGTTCGCCCGCACGTGCGGCCGCAAACACGTCGGTTGCTGTCTTTCCCGCATACAGATCGTAGATCTGCGCCATCGGAACGCGCGCGTCGGGTCCGACTTTGAGCAGAGCCCTGCGAGCTGCTTCCACGCCGTCACGCCTGGCCATACACAGGTAACGCCAGACGGCGTTTTCCACATCGGCACGATTGACCGTTTGATGAAGATCAAACTGCTTCACGCCGTCATCGTAGCGGCCCGCGTAGTAGAGCGCGATGCCGCGCTTCCAGTGATAGGGCGCCTGGTCCGGGTGCTTCGCCAGAAATCGATCGAAGTCGGAAATGGCTTCATCAAACTGGCCGGCCAGCAATCGCTCGCTGCCGCGGAAGTCGATGACTTGCCCGGCATCGGGATCGAGCTTGATTGCCCGATCAAGATCCGCAATCGCCTCAGGATGACGCCCGGCGGATGAATGCCGCTTTGCCCGAGAGACGTACGATTGCGGATCATCGGGTGAATCGGCAATTTCGGCATCCAGCGTATCGAGTGTTTTTGGCTCGGCCGCGGTCGCCGGGGGGGCCACCATTGCTAGCAGGCCACAACCCACCAGCATCCGATAACCCTTCGCAAGATGGAACATGATTTCCTCGGCAATTCGGATGGCCGGTTTGGCGCTGACGGCATTCTAAAGGCACGCAGGCCAGTCACTCAAGCAGTACCACGGGGCCGAAAGTCAGAGGGTAACCGTTCACAGGCTGGGGGGCTTTTTCGCGGCGAATTCGCGAGAGGTGCATTGTCCAGCTGGATGGCTGCCCAACGTAGTTCCCGGGAAAATGCGACTGTCCCCGGCCCGTGAACTATTACCTGGAAGAGTCTCAATCTGAGATTAACGTCCCGCTTTGAGACAGTTTATCGAAATTCGGCCGCAGCCGGGAATAACTTTTAACGCTTGTATCGATTTTCTTTAACCTATTTCCCAATAGCAGGTTGCGGTGCCCTCAACCACGATTTGCGAGCAGGTGCAGAACAGTTTGGCACTAGGATTGCGATCTTTTCCCGTCAACTGGGCTGCACTGTCTTGTCTTTGACATGTGGCAAAGGCGTGCAGCGTCAGGTAAGGATTCATTCACAAGGGAGTTTCATACCGTGTTAGTTCTCAGCAGGAAGGTGGGAGAACGAATTCTGATCGGCGATAACATCACTTTGGTGGTGAAGCGGGTCGCTGGTCATCGGGTGACGTTGGGCATCGACGCCCCCGAAAGCGTGCATGTGGTTCGCGGCGAGCTGAAGCCGTTCAGCCGTGAAGCGCGCGTGACTCGACCGCTGGTGGTCGAGGTGGACACCAATCCCGCGTTGATGATGGTCGCCAAACCCCGTTAGATGAGGTGCAGCAAACCGGATTCATAAACCAACGCGAACAGCATCGTGCGGGCGCCACGGGCGGTTATGCCGATCCGTGTCATCATCCTTGAGAAAAGGGGGGCCACCACAAAGCCCTCTGGCATCCTTGAGGCGCTCGCACGGTGCATTTTTATGCGCCCGCCGGGGACTGGCTTATTTTCCCGGCGAATTTGCGAGAGTCGCATCGTTCTGTCAGAAGGTTGTCCAACGTAGTTCCCGGGAAAACATGCCTGTCCCCCTCGCCTGGCCCGTGAACGGTTACGTTTCCCGGGACTGCCGAGCATCTTCGTGGGCTGTTATTCTTCCTCCTCCTCCTTGAGCACCGCTTTCTCGACGATCTCTTTCTGCACGTTGCCGGGTACGAGTTCGTAGTGGCTGAACTCAATCGTGTAGCTCCCCTGCCCGGCGGTGATGCTTGAGAGCGCGCGGGCGTAGGTGGTGACTTCCGAGAGAGGTACTTCCGCGATGACGGTTTGCAGGTCGCCGCCGGCGCTGTCCATGCCCAGCACGCGACCGCGGCGGGCGGAGAGATCACTGTTGATGTCGCCCAGCTTTGTACCGGGCACGGTGACGTTGAGCTTTACAATCGGTTCCAGGAGTCCGGGCCTGGCTTCCTGGAACACGTTGCGGAAGGCCATCGAACCGGCGGTTTTGAATGCGGCTTCCGAGCTATCGACCGGGTGGTGCTTTCCGAAGTAGACTTCGACGCAAACGTTTTGAATCTGATAGTTGGCGATGACGCCACGATCGAGCCGCTCTTTGAAGCCCTTTTCAATCGCCGGCAGAAAGTTGTTGGGAATCGTGCCGCCGACGATCGAATCTACCCACAGAAAATTATGCGTGGTGTCGTGATGATACTCGCGCATCTGCGGAAAGCGTTCCTTGGTGCAAAAAACTTCCGGATCGGTGCCGGCGGGGAAGGGATACATGCGGATGTGGACTTCGCCGAACTGGCCGCGACCCCCCGACTGTTTCTTGTGGCGGTAGCTCCCCTCGGCGTTGAATTGAATCGTTTCGCGATAGGGGATTTTGGGGTCGTGAGTTTCGACTTCGACCTTGTCGCGGCGCTTGAGACGCTCGCGGAGCATGGTCAGGTGCAATTCGCTCATGCCGTTGAGCACGAGCTCTTTGGTCTGCGGGTCGCGCATGACCGTGACCGTGCCGTCCTCTTCCATGATTTTGTGCAGAGCGCCAGACAGCTTGGCTTCATCGCCTCGGCTCTTGGGGGCTACCGCAACGCCGACCATTGGCGTGGGAAATTTGATTTCGGGCAAATGCAACTCGCCCAGGCTTAAGCCGGTGTGCAGTTCCTCGGCCTTGGCGACGGCGAAAATGTCGCCCGCTCCCACCTCTTCGATGGGTTGGGTTTCATTCGCCTGAATGCTGAGCAGCTGGTGCAGCTTGACGTTCCTGCGGGCGCCATCCACGTGGACGCTGTCGTCTTTCTTGATGCTGCCCGACCAAATACGGACAAAGCTCAGCTTGTGCACGAATGGATCGATGCGCGTCTTGAAGACCTGAGCGACAAGTGGACCTGCGGAGTCGAATTTAATCTCCTTCGACTCGCCGGAGCCGGTCGTGCCTTCGCGCGGGAGTCGATCGGGTGGCAACGTGCAGCGAACCAGGGCCTCAAGCAATTCGGGCACGCCCACGCCGGTCTTGCCCGAAACGGCCAGCACGGGAACCAAATGCCCGATCGCAACCGCCTCCACCAGCAGCCTGGCAAATTCCTCTTCGCTTGGCTCCTGACCATCGAAATAACGGGCGGTGACTTCATCGTCAATTTCGATGACGTCTTCGATCAACGCCTGGTGCGTTTGTTGCGGATCGATGAGAGCTCCCGAAACTTTGCCGGGATCTTTGATCAGATCGATCACGGCCTTGAAGTTTGGGCCGTGACCGATGGGCAGATTAAGCGGAATACATTCGGGTCCGAAGAATTTGTGAATATCGAGCAGCAGATGCGGGTAGTCGACGTTCTCGCCATCCATCTTGGTAATGACGATGATCCTTCCAAGTTTAAGATTACCGGCTTCTTGCCAGATACGGCGTGTGTTAACGCCGATGCCGGAGTGGGCGTCGATGACAATGGCCACATTGTCAACGCCGCGCAAGGCACCCAGGGTTTGGCCGATAAAGTCGGGATAGCCTGGCGTGTCGAGCACGTTGAATTTCTTGCCGGCATGGTCAAAGTGCACGAGCTTCGATTCGATCGTGTGTCGGTGATGCTTTTCCTCCTCGTCGAAGTCGCAGATACTCGTGCCGTCATCGACGCTGGCGGGCCGTTTAATGGTGCCGGTGGAGGTGAGGATTTTGTCGACCAGCATGGTTTTGCCAGCCAGGCCATTGCCGCAAAAGGCAATGTTGCGGATGTCCTGAAAGTTGCGGGGCATTGGGTTATCCTTTCGGAACGGTGAGCGATGGTGGGTGGTTCAATGGCAGACTTATGGGTTTGCCGCCAGAAGTGCATCTTGCAGGGTCAAGGTTCCTTCGTAAAGTGCGCGGCCGATGATGCAGCCGGCCATCGGGATGGCGGCTAGATGGGCCACGTCGGCGGCGCTCGATACTCCGCCGGAGGCGACGACGGGCACGTCGACCGCACGCGTCATTTCTCGAAGCGCCAACAGATTGGGCCCGCTGAGCATCCCGTCCGTGGCGATGTCCGTGTAGATGATGGCGGCGAGCGGTTCCTTGGCGAAGGACTGAGCCAGGTCGGTGGCTCGAACGCTTGTGGTTTCCAGCCAGCCGTCGGTAGCGACCAGGCCATCGCGGGCATCGATCCCCAGCACCAGCCGGTCGGGGAATTTTCCGCACATCGAGCGAAACCAATCGGGCTGTTGGATCGCCAGCGTTCCGATCACCAGGCGGTGGAGTCCCAGGGCAAGCAAGGAGCTGATCGTTTGCTGATCGCGAATGCCGCCGCCTAATTCGCACGGTACATCCACGGCCGAAACACGGAATTTTTTCCGGCTTTTTTTTGCCCCTAGAAGGGCGCAGGCACGGCTCGAATTATGAACGCTGATTTTCTAGCCATCTTGGAATTCTGGGAAAAGGAAAAGGGCATC
>SXHT01000070.1 GCA_005773095.1 Planctomycetaceae bacterium | reverse complement strand
GCTTTTACCCTCGTATTCGATAGAAATGGGAAGGTCAGCTACGGCATACGGAGTAGGCCTGCTACTTTGCAGGCAGACTCCGTATGCCGTAGCCGAGCGGCAAGAGGGAATGCGCGAAGGTCACTCACAACGAAGTCGTGATCCTGGGGCGGTCCGAAAGCCTGCCGAGCGCCTACGGCAATTCGCGCATGCGCAGGTTACGAAACTCGACCGGAGCGCCTTCGGATTCCAAGCACATAAAGCCCTCTCGAGGCTCGCAGTCGCTGCCGCCCGAAACTTCTTCGCCATTGACCCACAGCCGCACCTCTCCGTTGATGGCACGAATGTAATAGTGGTTCCACTGGTTCATGCCCTTGCTCAGATTCTTCCGCGGAAAACTCCGCGAACCGTCCGGAGCAACCGGTGGAAAGGGCTTCATCTTCGACGAGCCCACGGGGAACACATCCCCATGCGTCGTGAAGGAGTCGGGCTTCTTACCCGTCTGTTTTTCGAACTGCGCTGCATAGCCGTGATCGAGCACCTGCACCTCGATGCCACCGGGCGGCAACTGGCCCGGCTGAATGCCCTTGAGGACCGACTCGGGCGCCCACAAGAAGAGTCCGGAGTTGCCCCCCGAGCTAAGGTGCCGCCACTCGGCGACCAGTTCCAGATTTCGAATCGGCTTCTTGAGCTTCGTCACACCCACCGGCTGCCCTTTGCAGTGAATGACACCATCCTTTTGCGTCCAGGTGTCGGCATCGCCGTTCACCGTCTCGAAATTGTCGAGCGTCAGTTCTTGCCAGCCCAGGCCGGTGCCGTCGACAAACGCCTTCGTCAGAGCCGGTTCATCGGCAAGGGCCGCCACGGGAAACACCAACAGCAGCGTGGCGACGATGCATCGTGAAAACTGGCATTGCATGAGGTTGGATCCTTTATTTGGGAGACAGAATACAGACGATTCGCTTGCCTTGATGCGACGGTGGCGATTCCAGCTTGCCCACGTCTTCCAGTTCCTTGACGATGTGGTCGATCACCTTGCGTCCTTCTTCCACATGTGCCAATTCGCGTCCGCGGAAGACGACGGAGACCACGACTTTGTCTTTATGCTGCAGGAAGCCCTTGGCTTGCGAGAGTTTGAAGCCAATGTCGTGCTCGCCCGTCTTGGGGCGAACACGGATTTCCTTGGTCTTGGTGTGATGAACGTGTCCTTTGGCCTGCTTCTTTTTCTGTTGGTACTTGAACTTGCCGAAGTCCATGATGCGGCACACGGGGGGCCGCTCATTGGGGGCGACTTCCACCAGATCTAAATCGGCCTCGCGAGCGCGGGACAAGGCTTCGTCGGTGCTGATCACTCCGAGCAAGGCGCCGTCCGGGCCGACAACCCGAACGGGTGAAATCCGAATTTGCTCGTTGATTCTCTGAGAGCGTTCGATAGCCGCGACCCTTTCGTGTTAGACCATGGAATGGGAAAAAGAGATTTGAACTAACTTTAAAGTATGGTCAGTTCTGCCGAAAGGGTCAACCGACTGTCGAATAGTAACAGCCAGGCTGTCGGCGCGGAAGCCTGGCTGTGTGGCACGGTACGTCGTCGAACGCGTTCGAACCGAAACCGCAGGTGGAACGACTAGCGGCGTTTCCGCCGGAAAGCCATGAGCGATGCCCATCCAATTCCCAACAGTGCCAGCGAACTTGGTTCCGGAATCAATGCATGCACCGACTGAATCCAAGCGATATCCGCCGCGTTCAGCAGCACGCCGCCGTGGACGCTGCCAAACGGTTGCGGATTGTTGTTGCTGCCGAATGTGTGCACGGCGAAGATCGAATCCGAAAACAAATTGATCGTCTGCGCGGGCAGGGCCGCGCCGCTAATGTCCAGCAAGCCATTGATCGTCTTTTGGACGCCTTCATCCAGCATCAAGTAAGGCCCCCCCGAGTCGCCTTGAAAACTCGAACCTTCGCCGGAATTCGGCACCGTCGGAAAGTGCGTAGTCCATTGCGCTTCCGTGTACGTGAACGCTCCATGAACGGCGTTTACGGCGCCTCCCGTCACCGTGTTGTTCTGAAACCGTTGAATGCCGTCAACGGCTATGACCGGCGACCAACCCGTCTGGGCACCCGCGGCCGGGCTTCGGGTGGCGGTATAGCCGTAACCGACTTCAGTGAAAGTATCGTTGGTGATGACGTTGATTAAGTCGGCGTCGGTATTGATGGGCGACGGCGACCACAGCGACAGATCCTTAACACTGACGAAGAACGGATCAATCTGTCCATAGCGCACACCGGCAACCGCCAGGTCCTTCCGGCCAGTGGATCCGCCGGTAAACGAGTGTGTAATCGGATACGTGTTCGCGAAGCTGTTGGCGGGGTTCGTTCCGTCGCCCCAATAGCCGAATGCGATGCCCGTCGAGGCCGGGAAGTTATGGGCGGCAGTGAGCACACAGAAGTAGCCAATCTGATCTGGCGTGATGATTTTGCCGATCACCGAACCGGTTCCGATGTCGTTCGTCGGCGAGTTGACCAAATCGACCACCGAGAAGAATTTGTCAAACATCACCGGATCGGTGCGTTGCACGCTCGGAGCGATGGCCACTGCGGCAGGAACGATCGTCAGCAGTATCAAGGCGCATGCAATACAAGCGCCGACGCGCACGCCTGGCGCGGCATGGTGCCGCCGTTGAGTGAGAGTCATGAGCAACCTCTTTTCTCGAAAAGGATTAAGGAAAGAAAACACGAAAGTACGTCGATCCTTCGAAATCGATCGCCGCCATCGAACTGAGTCCGAGAGTGTTGCGCGTGGCGGTGGGCGCGCGGCGCGGTCCGGAATGAGAGGCGGGGCGCAAGAGTGAGACTGAGCATGCCGAAGAGATGCGTCCCGGCCGGCGCGCGAACGATGCGTGCGGCGTCGCCACCAGGGTAATTGAGAGCGGCGTTGACTCGGGCACATCGGCGTTCTCCGTCACTAGGAACGCAAAACAGCTAAACGAGCAACTTAACCCTTCACGGGCCAAAAGAGGGGGGCAGCCGAATTTTCCCGGGAAACACGTAGGACAACCTCCTGACCGAACGATGCACCTCTCGAGAATTCGCCGGGAAAATGAGCCAGTCCCCGGCCCGTGAACGGTTATTACCGAGCAACAAACGCAACCACGGCTCAGCCCCGGCGGAAATGAAGGCCCGACGGAACCCTTGACCCCTGCAAACTACCAACGCGGCGGAATTTGTCAAGCACTCCCCCTCGGGGATTTAGGGTGAATCGGGTTGCAGCGGAGATCCGGCTGCGGCGGTTGCCCCCGAAAACGCTACAACCTAACGTTGTTCTTAGCGTCGGCTTCCAGCCGACTCGATGCCCTCCCAATACGTTGGCTGGAAGCCAACGCTACCCTGCCATGCCCGCTCCCCTTCCACCTGCCGATCGGCCCGCCTTGCTCCGTCTGGCCGATGTTGGCAAGACGTTTCAGATGGGGGACGTCTCGGTCGAGGTGCTTAAACACATCACCCTGGATGTACTCGATGGCGAGTTTCTGGTGATGGTCGGCCCCAGCGGTTCGGGCAAAACCACCATGCTCAACATCATGGGCGGTATGGACAACGCTACCTGCGGCCGCGTCTGGTATCGCGATCGGGACATGACAACCGCTTCGGCGCGAGAACTGACTCGCTTCCGTCGCGAAAGCGTTGGTTTTGTCTTCCAGTTTTACAACCTGGTGCCCAACCTGACCGCCCGCGAGAACGTGATGGTTTCGACCGAAATCAGCCGCAATCCACTGCCGGTCGATGCCGTGCTCAGCATGATTGGCCTGGGTGAACGGATGGATCACTTCCCGTCACAGCTTTCCG
>SXHT01000069.1 GCA_005773095.1 Planctomycetaceae bacterium | reverse complement strand
TTAAGCATCGCATGGGCCACGATCGATGGCAGCAAGCGATGCGTCTGAAAATAAAGAAAACCGAGAACCAATGCAAACAAGAATAACGGCGCAGCAGCGGCACCCTGATTCCAATGCATGAGGGCAAACGTGAGGGAGCTTATCACAATCGGCACGCCGCCGAAAACCCAGCGGCGCGACAGGCAAACGATCATGCGCTCGTACACTTCCAGCACGCCTTGCAGCAGGTTTCGAAAAAGAAATTCCTCGATGATCGGAGACCAGACCACGGTGGCGATCGCCCACAGCAGGAATGTCCCGGAAGAACGGTCCGACTTGATAGCCGTGATGGCCGCGTGTTCGTACGGAACAAATTGTTGACAATACAGGTGAAGCAGAATCATCGGCAGGAATACGAAAAAAAACGCGACAATCCCCAGCCGGATATCGGACCCCATCGGATGGATGGTCGCCCCAAAGGGGATCGCCGCCTCGCTCGCCCCGCCACGAGAGCGGGCCACGGCACGGCAAATCCACGAGAAAGCTCCCCCCGGATCCAAGGAGTCTCGCGGGACGAACGGCACCAAAGGCTCGTTGCGCCGCCACCTGCCGATCACGAAGGCGATCGAGGTACAGCTTCCCGCCATAAACAGGAGGCTGATCATCCCAACCAACGCCAGCGACACCTTGTTGGGCATGACGAGCCTGCCGGTGCACCAGGCCTTCCAGCCCGATGCGAGTGATGCAAAGTTATTGGGCCGGTTTCGTCGGGCGGGAAAGCCCGACTTACCCGCCGCTGGTTAGCGCGATGGCGCGACGGATGTACTCGACGCCGGAGTAGATGGTCAGCGCCACCGCCGACCACACGCTGATCCCAAGAGCCCATTTCAGCCATTCGGGCCGACGGGCGGCTTCAACGTAGGTGAGGGCAAACAAGCTCACCGCCACCGCGGCGCACTGCAGCACCATCTTCAGCTTACCCGACATCACGGCGGAAAAATCGGCCCCCTCCCCTTCGAGAAAGCTGCGCAGAGCGGTGACCAACAGTTCGCGCCCGACGACCACAACCGCCATCCATGCCGCGATCCCCGAGTGATCTGTCGCGGCCAGGAAAATGAACGTTCCGCAAATGATGATCTTGTCGACAAAAGGATCGAGTACGCGGCCGAGCTTCGTCACCTGCCCGTACTTACGTGCCCAATAGCCATCGACCCAATCGGTGCCGGCAGCGACCAGGAAGATTACCATTCCGATCATGTATTGATGGCATTCCAGTAACCCAAACAGCACGATTGAAAGCGCGAGGCGCGCCAGCGTGATCTGGTTGGGAACATTCCAAACCGATTTCGAAACCGTCGGCGATTGCGTGGCGGTGGACATACGCGAACTCGGAACGCAGAAGTTGGAACGCGAAACGCGGAACTCACGGCTCACAGCAGCTTTCGTACGTTCCGCGTTCTGTTTACCGTGGCTTGCCCACGGCGACCGATACCAAATCATACTCACGGGTGGCCACGATTTCACAGGGGACAATCTTGCCAGCCGCCAGCTTTTTTCCGGTCACGTAGACAATGCCATCCACGTCGGGAGCATCGCCGCGGCCGCGGCCAATCCAGGCGTCCTTCTGGTCGGGAACCGGCCGGTCGAGAATCACGTCGATCCGCTTCCCGACCTGTCCGGCATTCCACGCGAAGGCAATTTCCTGCTGCACCGCCATCAACTGCTCGCGGCGAGCTTCCTTGACCTGCTGGGGCAAATGATCGGGCAACCGGGCTGACGGCGTATCGGCCTCGAACGAGTAGCTGAACACACCGAGTCGCTCAAAACGCTGCTGCCGCACAAACTCGACAAGTTCGCTAAACTGCTCGTCGGTCTCCCCGGGAAACCCAGTGATGAACGTCGTTCGCATCACGAGGTCTTTTACCCGTGACCGCAGCCTGGCCAGCAACTGCTCGGTCTCGGCCCGATTAACGCGGCGCTGCATGCGGCGGAGCATTACGTCGTTGATATGCTGCAGGGGCAGGTCCAGGTAGGGAACAATCCGATTGCTGCTGGCGATGACGTCGATCAACGTGTCGCTAAAATACATTGGGTAAAGGTACATCAGTCGAATCCATTCGATGCCGGGAACCTCGTGCAGCCGGCGCAGCAGCTCAACCAGCCGTGGCTCGCCATACAAATCCATGCCGTAATAGGTCGTGTCCTGGGCCACAATCACCAGTTCGCGCACACCGTCTTGCGCCAACTCGGTGGCCTCGACCAGCACTTCTTCGATGGGTTTGCTGGCATGCTTGCCGCGCATTTTGGGAATCGCGCAAAACGTGCACAGCCGATCGCAGCCTTCTGAAATCTTGAGAAAAGCAAAGTGCCGCGGCGTGATGCGCAGGCGGCCCTTATCATCCAGCGGTCGAGTGGGAGCCGGTCTGAACACGCTCCGCTGTTCGAACAGGCCGCCCAGCAATCGGTCCGCCACCTTGGTGACGTGCTCCCGACCGAATACGCCGACCAATTGATCGATGTCCGGGCGCGATTCGAGCAGTTTTTCCTTCTCGCGCTCCGCCAGACATCCGGAAACGATCACGCCACGGATTTTTCCTTCTCGCTTCAGCGCCAGCATCTCGTCAATCGTGGCGAACGATTCTTCCCGCGCGCGTTCAATAAATCCGCACGTGTTGACGACCACAAAGTCGGCCCCCGCCGGATCGGCGACAAGCTGGTAGCCATCGAGCTGCAAGAGCCCCAGCATCCGCTCGCTATCGACCAGATTCTTGGGGCAGCCAAGACTGACAAAACTGTAGCTTCCCTTGATGCTAACGATTGTTCACCCTTTCCCCCTTAAGACGGATAGATTCGCTGCCTCGACGGTCTCCATGAGCAACAGCAAAACATCCTGCCATCGTTCATTCTCGTCGGAGTCGGAGGCGGTCGGTGCAAAGTTGCGGACGGAGGTTCGACCCACCAGGACATTTTCCGGATGGCAAACTTCTAATCTCTGACCACTTGCCATCTTGATCAGAAATGGCCGAAACGGTTTCGCCGACACATACTCCACGACTTTGCGCGACGTAATCATGGGAGATTACCTGTTCTTCATCGAACTTTTCATCAGTTTACACGACTTGCCTTGGCTTGGCGAGTGGCGACTAAGTGCTTGCAGGGCCATTCAGTTATCCGCCGTAGGGCCGGCTGTGCCGGCCGGATTCGCGTGACTATCCCATCCACGGCCGGCACAGCCGGCCCTACCAGGTTGCCGAACGTAAGACACTGATTGGCCCGGTAAGTGCTTGCCGTTCTCTTTGTCGGCGGGTATAGTGTACGGAATTACATATCTCGGTGCGTCGATGACATCCGGATTGACCCAGGACGACGTGGCGTTAGCGCTGGATAGCGCGGTAGGCGACGTGCTTGCCGAAGCGGGGATCGGCAGTCCGCCGGTCGACGCCCGCACCGTCGCGGCGGCGAACGGCCTGATCGTTGCCCACGACAATCGCCAACAGGCGCGTGCGAGGTTCGTCCGCCTTCGTCAGCGGAGCGTATCCACACAGGGTTCGATTCTGGTGCGTCCCGAGCCGCGGCCGGAGCGACTGCAATGGGCGATCGCGCACGAAATCGGCGAGTCGCGGGTTGAACAGATTTTTCGCCGGCTGTCGATCGATCCCCAGGAAGCCGGCGACGCTGCACGCGAACGGTTTGCCAATCAGTTGGCGAACCGATTGCTGTTACCCAGCGCGTGGTTTTATCGCGACGCCTTGAAATACAACTGGGATTTGCTCGCGCTCAAGGTGCGGTACGGCACGGCCAGTCATGAGTTGATCGCACGCAGAATGCTCGATTGCGCGCCTCCCATTATCATGGCGGTGTTTGACAATGGCCGATTGACCTGGCGGCGAAGCAATCTGCCAGGTAGCGCCCCACCCTTGTCACCCGTTGAGCGGGACTGTTGGCGGCGAGCTTCGACCGAGGCGATCCCCTGTGCGGGCAGCGATGCGACCTGCGCAGTTCAAGCCTGGCCCATTCATGAACCTCTTTGGCGGCGAGAAATCTTGCGAACCGAGTGGCAGAATATCGACTAGATGATTCGCCGCATCTCGGCAAACAAGTGGTCCAGCAGGAATGGTTTACCGAGAACCGCATCGATCCCCGCGGCGATGATGCACGCGGTGTCGCCTGGTCGGGGAAACGTCACCAGGGCGATCACCGGCGCACCGCCCCATTGAGCCTTGATGGCGGCCACCTGCTGCACGTTCCTGGCTTTGTCGATGGTTGTGTCCCAAAGGATGACGGCAGGGTTCGCATCGCCACTTGCAACCGTCCACCCGCCCGCGCGGCAGGCGTCGCCAAGCGCGCCGCAGCTTTCGCGCGATCCGGCGACGACCGCGATGCTTCCCTGGGCAGGAAGTTCACCCGGCAGACGAGACCCGGCTAACAACCGCTCCTCGTCGCGGGTCGTCGCGGGCAGCGTCCAAAGCGGCGCTTCGCCACCTGCCTTGCGCCGCAATTCCGCGCGCCATAGGAGCGGCCATTCGTGCTGGAAGCAGCGCCGCACGCCCGGCCAGGGACGTCCGCTACGGGTTTCCCCCTCGCACCAACTGCCGAGCACGGCGCACATGCCCGACAGTGGGGCCGCCGTCTGCAAACGTCGAACTTCGGCGTCGCCGATTTCGCCGGGTTGGGACTGAACGAGCAGAATCAATTCCGGCTGCCAGGGCGCCTTATTCAACCATGCAATGCCCGGCTCGAGTTGTGTGAAGTACCAACAATCGGCCGTGGTCTTAAGCGTCGGCACAAGGTTTGAGAATTCCGGCCGATTTGCGTCGCCAACGACCAGGATACTCGGGCGATCCCCGCGAACGATGCTCATGGCAATCGCTCCTCGTGGCAGGTAATCACCTCGCGGACAGCCATGGCATCGGAGGCTCCACGAAGCGCCGCCAAGAACCCGGCGTCACCGAGCAGACGGCTTAATCGGGCCAGGGTCCGCAAGTGGGTTCGATCGTCGCTCGAGCACACCAGGAAGAAAAGATCCGTCAACACGCCCCGCGGGTTTCCAAAGGGCAATCCGCGGTCGGAGCGCCCAAACGCCACAAATGCACGATCAAGAATGTTCGGCAGAGGTCGCCGTGGGTGCAAGAGGGCGACTCCACTGTCGAGCGCGGTTGGCATCAGCTCCTCGCGCGCTCGCACCGCTTCGACCATCTTCTCGGGATCCCACAACCAGCCGGTGCCTGAGGCCACCTCGGCGACCTCGGCGATCACCGAGCTGCGGGTCCGCGCAGCCAGCGGCACGGCAATCGCCACGAGCGGCAGCATGTCGCCGATGGAGATCGCTGCCAAATCTTCGGTGCCGCGATTGCGTCCAAGCGCTCCCTCCATGAACTGCAACTCTTCTTCGCTCGAAAGGCCGATGCGTTCCTCCAGCCAATGATGAATCTCGGCGGGCGAAAAACGCCACTCGCCCCCCACGCGCCGGCCGGGAAGCTTTCCCCGTTCCAAGAGCTTCATGACTTGCGCGGGCGCCACATGCAAATGGGCGGCAAGGGAAGGGATGGTGAAGTCGGCTTCAGGCATGCATCGATTCGGCAGGTGAGGTCGGTTTGTGATAGCATCGCCACGGCTTCGGATTTCTGATTGTAGTGCACCCAGGAGGCTGATTGCACGAGGAAATTCACCTGTTGCCGGCAGTAGCAGGCACACTGGGTACCCTTTGGGTCATGCCGTCGCCGCCGATTGCACGAGGAATTTCCACCTTTTGCCGACTGCCGTGTTACGCTACACTTCCGCCCCATTTCTTCGTAACCGGTCGGGTGGCACCTGATGGCGAGCGATATTGTCAAGCGCGCTTTGGGAAACCTCTGCGCAACCGTCGCGCTCGCGGGGGGGTTGGTTCGTGCGCAATCACTCGACCTGCCGAGCAAGTTGCCCGCGGTCGTTGCGGTCGCCGCCAAGGAAGACACGGCAGGCCAGGCGGAACCGGAACTGCCAGCCGCTGCGTTGATCGCGAACGACGAATGGATTCAGCCCGGCGGGAAGAGCCAGCCAGAACGTCTCTTCCGCGAAAGGGACGGGTCGGGTGGCAACGCATTCATTGCCTCGCCGGCGGCTGAGATCATGCTGGTCCAGGCCATCGAACCCATTGCCAATGATTTCACCGGCGGCGGCCCCGCGGAGCTAATCGACGCACCCCCGCCGCGCGCCAGCGCCGAAGTCATGGACATGCCTCGGATCGATTCCGGCGAGGAGATCATGCATGGAATAACGCCCGACTACTTTCCCATGGTTGGCGCAGAATCGTTCAACGGCGAGCCTGCCGGCGGTCCGCCGTGCGACGAATTGGGTGAAATCGGCCAATCCGATCCGTGTCAGAAATACGACGAATGCTGGACCTGCCAGGTGCTTCCCTCGGGAATCATTTATCACTCGTATCTGGCCGGTCCCAAGGAACCTCGTTTCGCCGCTGTTTTCTTCCACGACAAGGACCTGAATTGGCAACTCGATTACAGCGTCGGCGGACGCGTCGGGCTGGTGCGCTATGGCACGACCGACAACATCCTTCCGCAGGGTTGGCAACTCGACCTGGAAGGAGCCGCGTTTCCTCGCGTGAATCTTGACGAAAACATGGATCTCGACGCGGCCGACTATCGCATCGGCCTGCCACTGACCTATGGAAAGGACCGCTGGCAGGCCAAGCTGGCCATCTACCACTTGAGTGCTCACGTGGGGGACGAGTTCCTGATTCGCAATCCCGGTTTTCAGCGCAGGAACTACGTCCGCGACGCCTTCGTTGCCGGCGTCTCGTACTACCCCATGAATATGCTGCGCGTCTACGGAGAGGCCGAGGTTGCCTTCAATCTCGCTGGCGGCGCCGAACCGTTGGCGTTTCAGTTTGGTTGTGAAGTCAGCCCGCGGCGCTACAACGGCTGCGACGGCGATCCGTTCCTGGCTCTCAACACGTCGCTGCGGCAGGACGTGGATTTTTGCGGCAGTCTAAGCCTGCAATTGGGTTGGCAATGGCGCGGCTTCGAGAATCAGCGGCTGTTGCGCACCGGATTGCATTTTCTTACCGGCAAGAGCAACCAGTTTGAGTTCATGCGCCAAAACGAAACGCAAATCGGCCTCGGCGCCTGGTACGACTTCTAAGCAGGGCGATTGACGAAAATTGACGCCGCGCCCGTACACGCGCAATACCCTATTTCGCAGTTGCTTCGGCGAGAAAATGG
>SXHT01000010.1 GCA_005773095.1 Planctomycetaceae bacterium | reverse complement strand
TGTGATTCAGACGACGCCCTATATCGGGCATCCCGCCTATAAGGCGATGGGTGGCCGATCCGCGTACACGCTGGCGACCGCGCTGTTCATTGGTTCGGCAGGCCTGATCGGCTATTTCAGCTTGATGTACGAGTGGATTCCGAAGCCGGCC
Source organism: Planctomycetaceae bacterium (assembly GCA_005773095.1). GTDB lineage: Bacteria > Planctomycetota > Planctomycetia > Pirellulales > PALSA-1355 > SXHT01. The sequence continues at coordinate 5,679 of SXHT01000010.1, read as the reverse complement.
ATTTTCCCGATCTTGATCTTCATTGGGCTGGAGATCACTGCGCAGAGCTTCGACGCCACGCCGCGAAAGCATTTTCCCGCGGTGGCCTTCGCATGCCTGCCGGCGCTGGCATACCTCGCCACCTTGCTGGCCAATGCGGTCCTGGCCGAGATGAATATTCCGCTCGATCGCCTTTCCCTGTCACTTGGAATGCAGATCTATACGTCGCGGGTTATTGCCAGCGGATTCATCGTCACGAGCCTGTTATGGGGCGCAACGCTGGCGGCGATCATCGATCGCAAACTGCGCGTGGCTGCCATTTATTGCACCATTGCCGCGGTGTGCAGTTTGTTTGGCGTGATTCATTCGACGCAGAGCGGCGCGCCGTTGGCCTTGCCCTGGCAAATCCCCGAACTTCCGCCCCACGCCGCACTGCAGTCGCCGTTCTGGATCGCCGGCGCCTATGGCGCCGTGGCGGCGCTGCTTGTCGCCTGGCAATGGTGGGGAGAACGGGATGGTTCCATGAAACCCGCCAGGACGGAATCGCGCGCCGCGAAGGAATTGAAAGCAGCGAGATCTGAGGGCAAAGGCCCCTGATCGTTGCACGCCATGCGTGATCGCATTTCTGAACCCGACCGGGGACCGACTCATGGTTCGACGGTCACCATCGCCGCGATGGTCGAGGGGGCAAGAGGCGCCCCTCCACTTCGTCATATTGAAACTTCCACCCGGCCCCGTGATAATGGAAAATTGCGGGAAAAACGGGTTAGACGCGGTGACTTCTGCGAATCCTTTGAGCCCTATGTCGCAGCCATTCGATCCCTATCTGCATTGGTTAGGCATTCGCGAGCCGCAACGGCCGCCGAACCATTATCGTCTGTTGGGCATCGATCTGTTCGAGGCCGACAGCGATGTGATCGCAGGCGCCGCCGACCGCCAGATGGCCCATGTTCGCGGCTTTCAAACCGGCCAGCATGCCGAGCTTTCACAAAAGATCCTTAATGAATTGGCCGCCGCGCGTGTTTGCCTTCTCAAGCCCGACCGCAAAGCCGCCTACGATGCCGAGCTGCGAAAAAGAGTAGCCGCCATGACTCCGCCTCCCAAACCGACCGCCGTTATCCAGGCGAGCGCGGCTGCTGTTGGGACCACGGCTGTGACATCGGTTGAGGCAAAGCCGGTTGCCCAACCAGGTGCCGCAGCAACGACGGTGGCTGAATACCCATCGTTCGATGACATCGCGTCCTCCACGCGACGACGCTCACCCATCGCCAAGAAAAAGAAGTCGTCTACATCACTGCCGATCGTTGGTGGGCTGCTTGCTCTGATCATGGTGACTGCCTTGGTGGTCTGGAACACCAGGTCGGACCACCGTGAGACTGCCCGAGTCGATAAGGGCCCATCCCGGAACCGTTCGGGACAGTCCTCTCTTGCGGTGTCTGGAAGGAAAAAGGATACTTTCCCATTCTCCGAAGATGGCTCTGGGATAGGCGCTCGGCCAAAGCCCGGAGAACCTGACACATCGCCATCGAATCATTCCCCCGCCACGAAGCCATCTTCTCCGGACGATGCAATAGCGCCCGTCGTGGCGCCAACGGCGTCGGAGACTTCTGAAGAGATCCAACCAGAGACAAGCGAGTCCCCTGCCGCAGAACCCGACGAAAGCGGAGACGAGGCTGGCGAGGACGCGCCCACGGAGGAGGCCACTACCGAACCCAATTCTTACGCCGCTCAAGAACTGACATTCCCTGAAGGGACGTCGATCGCAGATGAATTACCCAGTCTCGATCCTCTCAAGCCAACAGATAATCGATTGGCTGTTCCCGACGAAGCGGTCCAAAAGGCGGCCCTTCAACGAATCCGTGAGATCTTTGGCAAGGATATTGAAGCGGCCAAGGCGCCTGATGCAAAGGCACAGCTCGCAAAAACTTTGCTTGCTCAGACCAAGGAGACCAAGGATGACGAGCCGGTTGAATTCGCGCTTTTGGAGCTCGCTGAGGACGCCGCCATTGCGGCAGGCGAGATCGGCCTTGCACGTGAAGTGATCGATCGCCGCGCGGCCCGATTTAACGTGAGTGCCATCACCCAGAAGTCCGACGCGCTGTTTCAAGTCAATCGTCAAGCCAAGTCAGCCGCCATCCGCGAAGCATTGCCCCCGATTGCCGCTGAATTGATTGTTGCCGCCTTGGCTGAAAATAATTTCAAATTGGCTCTGAAATTGAACCAGTTTTGTCAGCAGGCGGCCACCAAGTCTCGCAATCGCGACGCCATCAAGGCCACTATTGCACGGGACAAATCGATCAAGGAATCGCAGAAGCTATATGAGTCGGCAGCTGCAGCCGTCGAAATACTGAAGACAAAGGAGGATGATCTGGAAGCGAATTTCCAGCTGGGGGCATATCTTTGCTTCGTGAGACAGGACTGGGAACACGGTCTATTGCGCCTTTCGAAAGGCAGCAACCCAGCGATTCAAGATGCGGCCATGCAAGAGTTGACCAGGCCGACGGAACCTGGCGCCCAAAAGCATTTGGCAGACCTGTGGTTGAAATGTGCCGAGGCGAAAGAGCTTGCCTCATGGACAAGTGGAATGCGAGGGCGCGCTCTGAAGTGGTATGAACTTGCATTGGACGGCCTGGCGGGTCTTGACAAGGCACAAGTCGAGAAACGCATTGAGGAACTGTCGGATGAGACGGGCGAATTTAATGGTCTGACGAAGGAAGGACGCGCCGGACAACAAATCACGGTTAAACTTCCCGCAGGAGCTGCCATGACGTTCCGGCGAATTCCCGCTGGAAAGTTCATCATGGGCTCGCCGGTTTTCGAACCGCTCCGGAGAGTCGACGAAACGCAGCGGACGGTCACGATTACGAAGCCATTTTATTTGGGCCAGACGGAGGTGACCCAGGCGCAATGGAAGGCGGTAATGAATACGAATCCGGCCTTGCACCAGGGGGACTTGCAACTGCCGATCGAGAACGTGAACTGGGAGCAGGCCAACGCGTATTGCCAGATGCTCACGAAGGCCTTTGCCGCCAGAAAGTACAAGTTCCGCCTGCCGACGGAGGCCGAATGGGAATACGCCTGCCGCGCCGGCACGACGACCATGTTCGGCTTTGGCAACGATCTGACCAGGCTGACCGAATACGCCTGGGTGGGTCGCAACAGCAGGAACGAAACGCACCCAGTCGGCCAATTGACGCCGAACGCCTGGGGCCTGTATGACATGCACGGCAATATTGCTGAAATGTGTCAGGACTGGCTCGCGCCCTATGACCCGAAAGCAACGGCTGACCCGGTGTACGCAACCCCGGCGTTGTCGCGTGTCAATCGGGGGGGAACCACGTTCGCCACGGAAGAAAACCTGCATCTCATCCGGTCCGCAAGTCGCGGCGGCAACCCTCCCGGCGAGGTTCGCGGTTACCTGGGTTTCCGCGTCGCTCTTGAGTCCCCTTAATGTTGACGTGTTTCGAACCTGACGGCAGAACGTGCAATTGCGTTGGCTGAAAAACCGTCCGAATTTTCTACGGCTGCGATTGAATCGGTGGCGGACGCTTCGCCGATCACCGTGACCCGGCCGATTGAATTGGCGTCTGGGCGCGGCCACGTTGGCCTAGGGCATCGGCAGCGCCCTGCCGCAGTTTATCGGCTTTCTGCGGATTCGCTTCCAGGCGGCCAGGGCGCTCATTGCCCCTGCGGATCGAGGATGGTGGAACAGCGAATACAACCGGAAAAATCGATCCAATTGCTCCCACTTTTGGGCAGAAACGTCGTGGCGCTCGGTGGAAACGCGACAACCCTTGATCGCTCTGATATGATCAAGGTAAGTGACGCTGGCCGGCCCTCTTGGTCGGCTCGCGGTAGTGACGCACGTTGAATAGCGGTCTAGGTTTAGGTCCGCTGGGGATACGTGAATTTGTCCATTTTTGCGCTGGTCGTCCGGGGACCTATGTCACCCACGGGGACGGAGTCTGCCCTGCTAACAGGACTCGGGAAGTTTTTCATTGACTGCACAAACGAAAGTTAGGTCGGGTCTCCAACGCTCCCCCCTTCGTGTAGGATAATTCCTGTATGCCTCTCTTACGGCAAGAACCTGATGTTTTCCCGCAAAGCCTGTTTGACACCGGCGGACTGGAGTTGGATTCGGGCAACTGGTGGACGATGTACACCCTCGCGCGCCGCGAGAAGGAACTGGTCCGCCGGCTCAGGACCCTGGAAATTGCTCATTACTGTCCCCTCATTCGCAAGCGGTCGAGATCTCCCGCCGGACGCGTTCGTGAGTCGTTCGTGCCCCTTTTTCCCGGTTACGTTTTCGTCCGCGGAGCAGAGCCGGATCGTTACCAGGCACTGACCACGAATTGCATTTCCCGCTGCCTGGAAGTGCCTGACAGCCCGCAACTGACCCGCGAACTTGCCCAGATTCATCGACTGATCGAGTCCTGTGCGTTTGTCAGCTTGGAGTCACGGCTTGTTCCCGGCCAGCAGGTGCGAGTGAAGTCGGGTCCGATGACGGGAATGGAGGGCACCGTGATTCGTCGCCACGGCAAGGAGTGGTTCGTGATCGCGGTGAATTTCTTGCAGCAAGGCGCTGCTGTTTTGCTGGAGGATTTTCAGCTCGAAGTTGTTTAGGGCGATAGCTGCTAGCTGGTTTGGTTTACCGATCATCCGAACATTCCAAGCTGGTGGTTTGCCGAGCTGCGACAAACCAGCTAAGCTCAAGTCAGAGTCGCATTGTTGAGGGGCAGCGTTCCTGAACCGCCATTCGGCGGGTGCACGTGATTGCATCATGAGTGATCGTATTTTATTTCGGCGGGCCAGCCGCCAGGCTCTGTTGGCGCTCGCCGCCCACAATGGTGCGTTCGCGGCCGCCTACTGGCTGGCGTACGCGTTTCGATTCGACTTCCAGATTCCTGCTGAGGAATGGACGGGCTTTTTTCTGACGTTGCCCGCGGTGTTGTGCGTCAAATCGATGATCTTCTACGCCGGGTCGCATTGCCATCGCTCATGGCATTATGTTTCGTTTTTGGATCTGGCCGCGTTGCTTAGGTCGGCCACGATTGCCACGCTGATCCTGGTGGCAATCAATTACATGATGGTGCAGAACTACCGCGTGCCCCGCGGCGTCTTCGTGCTGGATTGGGCGCTGTGCGTCCTTCTGCTCGGCGGCATGCGCGCGTTGGCAAGGCTCATCCGAGAAGACATTTTGCCGCGACTCTACAAGTCCGGCTTCCGCAAGGCGCTCATTGTGGGCGCTAACCAATCGGGTGAGACGCTTGCGCGTCATCTACTCAGCGACCCGTCCCTGCGCTATTCGGTTGCCGGTTTCCTTGACGAGAACGCCAGTCGCCATGGCGCCACGATTGGCGGTGTGCCCATCTTGGGCCACCCAACGCAGGCAATCCGCATTGCCGCAGCCATGGGAGCCGAGCATATCCTGGTGATTGCCGGAGCGCTGACCGGTCCGCAGTTGCGAAGCCTCATGGAAGATTGCTCGCAAGCCGGCTACGAGCTGAAGGTCATCCCCGGGCTCGACGAACTGTTGACGAGCAATTTCACGGTTCGGATGCGGGATGTCGACATCAACGACTTCGGTGCTTATTATGATATAGCTGCCTCTTACTTGGATGATGCTGGATTTTCAGAAGAAGCTTTTAAAGCTCAAAATTTAGCTAATGAGTATAGGGTCAGTCAAGAAACTAAAGATTT
>SXHT01000068.1 GCA_005773095.1 Planctomycetaceae bacterium | reverse complement strand
CGAAATGTTCTGTGCCACCTGGCGTCGCAGTTGGCCCTCGACCGTATAATCCTTGTCCAATAGCGCGGCGATCCTGGCCACTTCGTCTTCGTGAAGCTCCCGGGCCTTGGACCGCGGGTTCACGCCGGCCTTATGGCATAACTCACTGGCGACCATCGGTCCGACCCCATAGAGATACTGCAATGAAACGATGGTGGGCTTATCAGCCGGAATATCAACACCCAACAGACGCGGCATACTCGCTCCCCAAGTTCAAAATGCGAATGTCGAAATTCCCGAACAACCACGAATTACAAAAACAACCACGAATTACAAAATCTTCAAACCGGACAGACCACAAACCGCGATTCCAGAAATGTGAATTTCAGATCGGTCTCAAAGTTCGTGCGTCGGATTTCCACCAGGAGGGCTTCAACCCTGTCGCTGCTTATGGCGCGGATTGCTGCAGACCACATAAACGGTGCCTTGACGGCGCACGATTTTGCAGTTCTCGCAGATTCGCTTTATGCTGGCGCGAACTTTCATGACGGACTCAACAATAAGGGCGTGCTGCCTGCTCGGCGAAAGCATGTCAATATAGTGATTGCCTGGCAGTGCGGGCAAGGGCCCTCGGACTGGAATTTTGAAGGTCGTGACGGGCGAAAGGGGGCGGACACCGCCCCCCGCACCTTTGGGACGCTACTGCCGTCCAGCCCGTACCATTCGCTGCTGCTTGACCTCCGGAACGGGAACGACGGGAACATGCTCGTTCGGCCCTACTCCAGGAGGGTCTGTCAGAACCCAAATCCCCTGATCGGTGATGGCCACGGTGTGCTCGAAATGAGCACTTGGCAGGCCATCGCTGGTCGATTGCGTCCAGCTATCGTTGTGCTGCCGAACTTTCTTGGTGCCCATATTGACCATCGGTTCGATGGCGATCACCAGGCCCGGCTCCAGCGAAAAGTCGCCGTTGCGTTGCAGACTTGGGCTGACAAAGTTGGGCACTTGAGGCTCCTCGTGCATGTCGCGACCGATGCCGTGACCCACAAAGTTCTCGACGGTCGAGAATCCCATATCGCGCACGTAGGCGCCCATTTGTTCGGCCACCTGGCTCCAGCGGCTCTTCTTGCTCATCAGGTCGATGGCCAATTCGAGCACGCCCTGCGTGACGTCGAGCAGTCGCTGCACCTCGGGATCGAGCCGTCCCACCGCAAACGTATACGCCGCATCCCCGCACCAGCCGTCGAGCCGACAACCCGTATCCACGCTGACGATATCTCCCTCCTTCAGCATACGGCGGCTCGGTATCCCGTGCACCACTTCCTCGTTGACGGAAATGCAACACACCGCCGGAAAGGGTCCTTTATCGCCAGGCACGCCCTTAAACAGGGGTGTGGCATGATGGCTGGCGAAAAACGCTTCGACCGTACGATCGACCTCCAGGGTGGACACGCCTGGCCGGATCATCGAACCCACCAGCTGATGCGCTTCCCAGACCAGCAGGCCAGCCTTGCGCATCAGGTTCAGCTCTCGCAACGATCGAAGGATATGCACCGCTAATAACTCCTCATCTCAGACCAGAAATCATTGTAGCAAATGCGTCGCAATAGCTCACCTCCTACTTTTTCGCCCCAATCGTCGATAGCACCCGCTGAATGCGTTCGAACACTTCGTCCTGGGTTCCCATTCCGTTGATTTCATGCAGCAGCCCGCGCCGGCGGTAATAGTCGAGCAGCGGCGAAGTCTGGGCGCCATAATGTCGCAGACGCTCGCGGATGATTTCCGGCTCATCGTCGGTTCGGCCGCGACTGGCCAATCGTGCGACGAGCTGATCCTCGTCGACTTTCAGTTCCAAGGCCCCGCAAAGTGGCGTCTGGCGGGCCGCCAGGAATTCATCGAGTGCGGTTGCCTGCTTGATGGTTCGCGGGAAGCCATCGAGGAGGTAGCCGCGGCGGCAGTCGGGCTGATCGAGCCGCTCGTCCATGATTCGCAGCACGATTTCATCGGGCACGAGTTTGCCGCTTTGGATGTGTGCCTGTGACAGACGTCCGACCTCCGTGCCTTCCTCCATGGCCTGTCGCAGCATCTCACCGGTGGACAGGTGCGGGATGCCCAGGTAAGCGACCAATCGTTGGGCTTGCGTGCCTTTTCCCACACCCGGCGGACCGACGAAGATGATTCGCATACGCGCCCCAACGGGTGACAGCGGGATGGCGGGAAGACGGGGCGCAGCCCTGAATCGTGAATTCGTCCCATCGCCCGACCGTTCCACCGCGTCTAGCCCTTCTCCAGCAAGCCTCGATAATTGCGCATCACAAGGTGGCTGTCAATCTTTTGCACCAGGTCGAAGGCCACGCTGACCGCGATCAGCAAGCCCGTACCGCCGAAAAACTGGGCCACCTGGAACGGCACATTAAAAATTCCGGCGATCACGGTTGGTGTCACTGCCACAAGTGCCAGGAAACCGGCGCCCACAAACGTGATTCGCTCCATCACTTTTTCCAGGTAACTGGCGGTCGGCCGACCCGGTCGATGGCCGGGAATAAACGTGCCGAAGTTCTTCAGATTCTCCGAAATATCTTTAGGATTGAAGGTGATTGCTGTCCAGAAATAACAGAAGAAGTAGATCAGTACCACATACAGCACGTTGTAGACGAACGAAGTACCGCGCATGAAGGCGTCGTTCAAGCCGCTCCAAAAGGTGTTTGTGGAATAGAGGCGGGCCATGTAGCTGAATAAGATGCTGGGGAACATCAACAAGCTGCTGGCGAAAATGATGGGCATCACGTTGGCTTGATTGACCCTCAGCGGCAAGTACTGCCGCGTGCCACCATACACGCGGCGCCCGCGCACGTGCTTGGCGCTTTGCGTGGGAATGCGCCGTTGTCCCAGCGTGATAAACACCACGCCGCCGACCACCGCGATGAACAGCAAGACCAGCAAGAGCAGGACTTCAATGCCCAGTTTGCCGGACGAGCCCAACTCAAAATCCGATTGCAGGAACAATTGACGAAGGGCGCCGGGCATGCTGGCCAGGATGCCTGCCATGATCAGCAGGCTGATGCCGTTGCCAATCCCGAACTCATCAATCTGTTCGCCCAGCCACATTAAGAAGACGGTCCCGGTGGTCATCGTCAGCACCGTGACAAACTGCCAACTCCAGGGCAAACCGCCGTCGGAAGTCAGGTATCGGTCGAGCACCAGGTTATTGTTGGTGAGAAAGCTCAGGTACGCCCAACTTTGCCCCAGGCATAGCAGGACCGTGGCGTAGCGTGTGTACTCGTTGATTTTTTTGCGGCCGCTCTCACCCTCTTTTTGCAATTTTTCGAGCGGAGGCCAAACGCTGGCCAGCAATTGAAAAATGATCGACGCCGAAATATACGGCATAATCCCCAGACCGAAGATCGTGATCTGGTCCAGTTGAGCAGCGCTGAACACCGCGACCTGGGCGAATACCTGGCCGAGCGAATTGCTCACGTTGCCAAAGAACGCGTCCATCTTCGACTGATCAATAATCGGCAGCGGAATCTGCCAACCCACGCGATAAACCAGAAGCAACCCAAGCGTGAACAGAATCTTCTTCCGCAACTCGGGAATGGTGAATACAACGCGAAGTTTTTCCCACATGGCAGGGTCCTTAAATCCAAAGTCCTAAAACACGGAATCCTAAACCGATTCGAAATTCAATGCCGGAACACTCACGCCCGCCCTTTTGGGACCTTGCTCATTTCGTACCTTGTGTTGGTCTGGAAAGTCGAGATTCGGATTTCAGGTTCGCCGCGGTCAGGTCTTCTTCGCCTTCTTTTCGCCTTTCACGACAGGGGCGCGGCCTGGAATGACGATCGCCTCGCCGCCGGCTTTCTGGATTTTTTCCAAGGCGCTCTTGCTAAAGCGATGGGCCGTGATCTTGAGCTTCTTGGTCATCTCGCCATCCCCCAGTACCTTCAACTCATCGTGGCGCTGCTTCGCCAGGTTCTTTGTGCGCAATACCTCGAGAGTCACGTTCGTGCCGGCCGCAAAGGCTTCGTTGATGTCGCCCAGGTTCACCACGGCAATGGTCCTGGCGAAGGCATTGTTGAAGCCGCGCTTGGGAATCCGGCGAATCAAGGGGGATGCTCCGCCTTCAAAGATCAACGCGGCGCTCCAACCCGCCAAAGCACCTTGACCCTTGTGCCCTCGGCCACTTGTCTTGCCGTGACCCGAACCGCTGCCGCGGCCAACGCGTTTCTTTTTCTTGTGTTTCTTGATGCCGCGGTTTATGTCGCTTAAATTCATATCCAACTCGCTTTCTGTAGAACGGGTTTTCCACCCGTCCCTGGGATCGGATTGAAAATCCGGCCTGCAACAGGCTCAACTCAACGCCACTCCCCGCAAGCGCTCGATCTCCGGCTTGGAGCGCAGCTGCCCAAGCGCCGCAAGCGTGGCTTTGACCAGATTGACGGGATTGTTGGAGCCAAAGCTCTTCGTGAGGATGTTTTGAATGCCGGACGCTTCACAAACCGCCCGCACCGCGCTGCCTGCGATCACGCCGGTGCCGGGAGAGGCGGGCACCAGCACCACATGCGCGGCGCCGTAGCGCCCTTCGACCCGATGCGCGATCGTGCCGTTTTCCAACAGCACATCCATCATGCTGCGAGAACCTTCCTTGACGGCTTTTTCAACGCTGGGCGGCACCTCATTGGCTTTGCCGTAACCCCAGCCCACACGACCCTTGCCGTTGCCAACCACGACCATCGCCGCGAAACTGAAGCGACGCCCCCCCTTAACCACAGCCGCGCAGCGCTTGATCTTCACGACCTTGTCGGTCAGCTCTCCACGCATTTTTCCCTCGCCGCCACCGGAGCCCGACGAGTCGCCCGATCGTGATCGCCTGCTTGATGAAGTGCTAATTTAAAACTCCAGTCCGCCTTCACGGGCGGCGTTCGCCAGGGCGGCCACACGGCCGTGGTACTGGCATGAGCCACGATCGAAACACACTTTGCTGATGCCGGCGGCTTTGGCCCGTTCGGCAATTGCCTTGCCAACCGCCTGCGCAGCCGACTTGTTGCCGCCGTACTTCACGTTGCCGCGCAATTCTTTGTCGATGGTGCTCGCCGACGCCAGCGTGCGGCCGCCGATGTCGTCGATGACTTGGACGTAAATGTTCTGGTGGCTGCGAAACACCGTCAAGCGCGGACGCTCGGCGGTACCGCGAGTACGCTTTCGCACACGAAAAGCACGCCGCGCGCGAAGGTTCAGGTTGGCCCGATGGTGATTCATAAATTAAGCCTCAACGGCGAGCAATCTGGCTTGCCATTTTGTTACTTCGTGACTGCCTTACCCGCCTTGCGACGCACCATTTCTCCCTCGTAACGCACGCCCTTACCCTTGTACGGTTCTGGATTGCGCACCGCTCTGGCGTCGGCGGCGAACTGGCCGACGAGCTGCTTGTCCGTCCCTTTGATCAGAATGTGCGTCTGGTCCGGGCACGTGACCGTCAGCCCCTGCGGAATTGTCAGATGCACTTCGTTGGCAAAACCCACGCGAAGCTGCAACACACCCTTCTGGACCGCGGCCAGGTAGCCGACGCCCACGATCTCCAGTTTCTTTTCGTACCCCTTGGTCACGCCCGTCACCATGTTGTTGACCATCGCCCGACCCAAGCCATGCAGCGCGCGCGCCAAGCGAGAATCTCCGTTGCGGGCAACCTTCAGTTCCTTGGCGGATTCATCGTAGGTGTACATGATCTCCGGCCGATGATCCCACTCGAGTTTACCCAAGGGGCCCTCAATGGCGATGCGACTCGCGCCGATGTTGACCTTCACTCCCGCGGGAACCGGGACAGGTTTCTTGCCAATTCGTGACATCTTCCTACTCCTCTACCAAAGCTCGCAAAGCACTTCGCCACCCAAGTTGCGCTGACGCGCTTCGCGGTCGCTGATCACGCCACGGCTGGTGCTGATAATCGAGATTCCCAAACCGTTGAGTACCGGCCGCAGGTCGGACGATCCCTTGTACACACGCAGGCCCGGCTTGCTGATCCGGCGGATGTGGCGAATCAATCGTTCGCCATTGGGCCCATATTTCAACTCCAGGCGCAAGTGAGGCTTTGGCTTCCCTTCCACCTCGCTCCAGTCCCAGATATAGCCTTCCCGCTTGAGCACTTCAGCCAAACCGCGCTTAACCTTCGACAAAGGCATCACCACGTGGGCGCGTTCTACGCGCACCGCGTTACGGATGCGAGTCAGCATATCGGCGATAGGGTCGGTCATCATGTGTCGGGGGTTCCCTTACGGTCGAACGATTGTCTTTCTCATTGCCTGGCGGGACGGTGGAAGGGTGGAAGGAGGTTTAACATTACCTCCTCCCATGGTCTCACCTTTTCATCGTCCCACCGCAGTTCACCAGCTCGCCTTCCTTACGCCAGGAATCAAACCTCGATCGGCCAGCTTGCGGAAGCAAAGACGGCAGATGCCAAACTTGCGATACACGGCCCGCGGACGCCCACACAACTTGCAGCGTCGCACCAGGCGCGTGCTGAACTTGGGTTTGCGGGCACATTTGACGACTTGTGCAGTTGTGGCCATGAATAGGTCTCGTACGTTGAAACAGTCCCGCGACCAACGGTCGCGGCTTTATGCGTTATGCCGCGCCTTTTCCTTTACCAGCGTCTGCCTTGAACGGCAAACCAAATAACTTAAGCAGCTCGCGTGATTCGTCATCGCTTCCGCCCGAGATCACGATCGTGATGTTCATGCCTTGGGTTCGCAGGAACTTGTCGGGGTTCAATTCGGGAAAAACGAGTAATTCCGACAGACCGAGACTGTAATTGCCATGGCCGTCGAAACCCGTGGGGTTGAGTCCCCGGAAATCGCGCACCCGTGGCAATGCGAGCGAAATCAAACGATCGAGAAACTCGTACATCCGAAAGCCGCGGATCGTGACCTTGCAGCCGATCGGTTGATTTTCTCGCAATTTGAAACCGGCGATGGCCACGCGGCTCTTGGTGACAAGCGGCTTTTGGCCGGAGATCTGCGCCAAAGCAGCCACGGCATCTTCCAGGTGTTTCTTCTCCACCGTGGCGCTGCCCACCCCCATGTTGACCACGATTTTCAGCACGCGCGGCAACGCCAGCTGATTCTTGCGGCCGAGCTTGATGGCAAGTTCGGGCAGAATCCGCGTTTGATACGCTTCCCGCAGGCGCGGCACGGGGGGCTTTTCCTGCGGAGCAGCGGCCTTTTTTTGATCTTTCTTGGCCATACTGGGCCTCTACAACTCAATGGGTTATGACCTGGTCTTGGCGGCGCTAGCCGGCGACAAGGCGCGGATCGTTGCGTCGCACTTCTTGCAAAAACACTCTTTCGCGCCGTCGCTCTTCAACCGCACCCCCGTGCGCGACGCCTTGCCGCAAACAGGGCAGATTAACATCACGTTCGAGATGGAAATCGGCATCTCCTTCGACAACCGTCCCCCCTGCGGATTCTTCTGGCTGCGGCGGACGTGGCGGTAAACGCGGTTGACCCCCTCGACGACCAACTTGTGCTCGTCGCGCAACATGCGCAACACCTTGCCCACCGTGCCTTTGTCTTCGCCGGAGATAACTTTTACGATGTCGTCCGATTTGATGTGCATCACACCACCTCGCTGGCGAGGCTCACGATTTTCATAAAATTGCGGTCCCGTAACTCCCGAGCCACGGCGCCGAAAATACGCGTGCCGCGCGGATTCTTGTCGTTGTCGATCAAGACCACGGCATTCGCATCGAATCGCACATAGCTTCCGTCGGGCCGGCGCGTCGGTTGCCGGCAACGCACAACGACCCCCTTAACCACGCTCTTCTTTTTTAACTCGCTGCCTGCGATCACACTCCGTACGCTGCACACCACGATGTCGCCAAGGCGAGCGTAGCGCCGCCGCGTGCCGCCAAGCACCTTGATACACATCACCTCGCGAGCGCCGGTGTTGTCGGCGACGTTCATCGTGGTCTGCATCTGAATCATGTTGCCACCTGCGTTTGTTCTCAGGGAGTAGCGTCGGCATCCAACTTCGCGGCAGTGCGCATCGCGACGAGGTCCACCAGCCGGCTTTTCGACACCACACGCACGAGTTCCCAGCTCTTGGTCTTCGAACGCGGTCGCGATTCAACGATCTCCACCGTATCCCCCACATGCGAATCATTGTTTTCATCATGCACGTGACAGACCGTCGTGCGGCGCAGAATCTTGTTGTACTTGGCGTGCCGCACCACCCGCGGGATTTCCACGCGACGGGTCTTGGCCATCTTGTCGCTCTTGACGATACCTACACACACTCGCTTGGGCATGGCTTCACCTTGCTATTCACTTGCTATTCACACTTGCTATTCAATGGGCCGCCGCTAAACGGCGACTTGGGCGGTTCGCGCTCGCTCACCTTGAATGGTCTTCACGCGGGCGATCAGCCGGCGCTGCTTGCGCAGTTCGCTCGGTGTATCGAGCCGCTCAGTCTGGGCTTGGATCCGCAACTTAAACAGCATCTCCGCCGCCTCTTTGTGCGTCAGTTCCAACTGCTCGTCACTCATTTCACGTAGTTCGGCAATCTTCATAATCTCGCTCGCCATGGGCCAGCCACCGGAACCGCCAATCATCGGAACCGGCTGCCAGTCGTTCCCGCAGGCTGGACCACCCAACCTAGGCTGTTTTTCGCTTCACAAATCGCACGCGAATCGGCATCTTGTGAGCCAACCGAGCCATGCACATGCGGGCCGCCTCCTCGGTCACCCCGCTGATCTCATACAACACCGTGCCAGGCTTAATCACGGCCGCCCAATACTCCGGCTCACCCTTGCCCTTGCCCATGCGGGTTTCGAGCGGGATCGAGGTAATCGGTTTATGAGGGAACACGCGAATGTACAATCGACCTTCATTGCGCAAGTACTGCGATGCCGCCACACGACCGGCTTCGATCGTCTGCGCGCTTACCCAGCCAGGTTGCATTGCCTGCAGGCCGAAATCTCCAAAGACGACGGTATTGCCACGAGTGGCATTACCTCTTATACGTCCTCTTTGGCTTTTTCGGTGCTTGGCCCTCTTGGGCATCAGCGCCATCGGTTGGTACCTCGTGATACATGCCTTGATTTATCCACACCTGAACACCGACGTGTCCCTGCGCGGATTTTGCTTCCGTAAATCCGTAGTCGATCTTGGCCCGCAACGTTGAAAGCGGCAGCGAACCGGCGTTGGCCTTCTCGCAGCGCGCCATTTCCGCACCGCCCAACCGGCCGGCCAGTTGAATCTTGATTCCCTTGGCCCCCGCTTCCATCGTCGTCTCGATCGCTCGCTTCATGCAGCGACGAAACGCAACTCGCTTGGCGAGCTGCTCGGCGATGTCTTCAGCAACGAGTTGCGCCTGAATCTCCGGACGCTGGATTTCCTCGATCTTGATATTGACGCGTCGGCCGATTAACTCTTGAAGTTCCCCCTGCAATCGCTCGACCTCGGTCCCCTTGCGGCCGATAATCACGCCTGGTCGGGCGGTGTGCAACGTGACCTTGACTTCATCCCGCGTGCGCTCAATTTCGACCTTCGGAATACCGGCGAACTTGTATTTGTCGTGGATGTAACTGCGCAGCTTGTGGTCTTCCAGCAGCAAGCTGGAAAACTCCTGCTTGGAGGCGTACCAGCGGCTCTTCCAGCCTTCCATAATGCCGGTGCGAAAGCCGATTGGATTTACTTTTTGACCCATAGCGATTTGGCAGGACGACTCTTTCAAACCGTCCCGTTGAAATAATTGTTGCTCGTCTCGGCAATGCCCGTTTGTCGATGCCGCCTCACCGGACGGATTTTCAATCCGTATGCCTCACGGGACGGATTAAGAATCCGTCCTACTTTTCCTTTTTCTGTTCCTCATCCTCGCGCGTCGGATCGTCCAGAGTAATCTTAATGTGCGCCATCCGCCGCAAAATCATGAACGCCATGCCACGGGCTCGCGGGCGGACTCGTTTGAACATCGGTCCACCGTCGACCCGCGCATCCACGACCACCAGATCGTCGATGGAAGGCGCCCGGCGATCCTCCGCGTTACCCAGAGCACTTTTCAATACTTTCTCCAACAGCCGAGCCCCACGTTGCGGCTGATATTTCAGCAGGTCGAGCGCATCGTCGGCATGCTTGCCGCGAATCAGATCGGCCAGCGGACGGACCTTGCGGGCGCTGATCCGGGCGAAACGGTGTGTTGCAGAGTATGATGCCATTGCGGTTATTCCAAGCGACCTATCCGCCGCGGCGGACGGCTTTTACGTGTATGACGTCCGGGACGGATTTAGGACTTGCTCGGCGATTCTTTCTTTCCCTTTCCGCCATGCCCGCGGAATGTGCGAGTTGGCGCGAACTCACCCAATTTGTGGCCAACCATGTCCTCGGTCACGAAAACCTTGGTGAATAGTTTGCCGTTGTGAACCATGAACGTGAAACCCACGAACTCAGGCACAATCGTGCAAGCGCGTGACCACGTCCTGATCGGCTCCTTTCCGCCCCCCATCGACTGGCGTTCCACTTTCTGGAATACCTTGGGGTTGACGAACGGGCCTTTTTTCAGCGAACGACTCATGGTAGTTTCCTCATGGCCTCCCCCGGCCCGATGCCGGGAAACGGAAGCCAAACTTCTTACAAAATCTTCAATTGACCATAACGACGCGACTTGCGACGGCGCAAGATCGCGGCATTCGATGGCTTGCGGCGCTTTCGCGTCTGGCCACCCTTGGCACTCTTACCCGTTGGGCTCACAGGGTGACGCCCCCCCTTGGTTCGACCTTCCCCACCACCGTGCGGATGATCGATCGGATTCATCGCCGTACCGCGAACGTGCGGACGAATACCCTTCCAGCGATTTCGGCCCGCTTTGCCGATCACAATGCCCTCGTGTTCCGAGTTACCGACCGCACCGATCGTGGCCCGGCATGAGGCGGGAATGCGCCGCACTTCGCCGCTGGGCAAGTTGATTTGGGCCCAATCGGCGTCACGAGCACCAAGGGTCGCCGACATGCCAGCCGAACGACACAACCGGCCGCCACGGCCGGGCTGAAGCTCGACGCTGTGAATCGACATCCCCAGCGGAATATTTCGCAACGGCAGACAATTGCCAACCGCGGGCGGAGCGTCGGGGCCGCTCTGCAATTCAGCCCCCACCTGCAAACCTTGCGGCGCAAGGATGTACCGCTTTTCGCCGTCCGCGTAGTGCAACAAGGCAATTCGGGCCGTCCGGTTCGGATCGTATTCGATCGTCGCAACTTTGGCAGGCACAACGTCTTTGTCACGACGGAAGTCAATCAGCCGCAACATCCGCTTATGGCCGCCACCGCGATGCCGCGAGGTGATCCGCCCCTGATTGTTGCGGCCGCCCGTCTTCTTCTTGGGCACCATCAACGACTTCTCGGGCCGCACCCCTTTCGTGAGGTCGGCCCAGTCGTTCACGGTCGCTCCGCGACGGCCGGGGCTAACAGGTTTGTATCGTCGAATGCCCATTTCAGTTCAATTCCGTCAAACGTGCTCCGTGGCTGAACTCGCCAGGCTTCAGGCGTCTGAAGTCTCGCGAATCCAACGACAAGTCTTGCTCCAACTAAAAAAAGTTGATCTTATCATTCGGATCGAGCGTGACCATCGCCTTTTTCCAATCCTTGGTGTAGCCGTGGCTGAATTTTGAGCGGCGCGGCTTGCCCTTGCGGTTCTGAGTCGTGACTTTGACTACTTTAACGTTAAACAGTTGCTCGATGGCGTTCTTGATGTCGAGTTTATTCGCCAGCCGGCTTACCTCAAACGAGTACGCATTGTTGCGCGTGCTGCGGTGCATTCCCTTTTCGGTCACCAATGGCCGCAGGATGACCTGATGCGGCTGCAGTAGCTGGCTGGTTTCGGAAATCGCCGTTTCAGTCATCATCTCGACTCCTCCCTCTCCCTTGGGATGAGGGCTGGGGTGAAGGGCTACGAAGCTGCTGCCTTCTTCGGAACCTTGGCCCGCACGGCATCGAGCGCCGCCTTGGTCATCAAAACTCGCTTGGGTCTGAGCACATTCAGTGCGTTCAGACCGCTGACCGGTGTGATCTCCACCTGATCAATGTTGCGCCCACTCTTGTAAACATTGCTGCTGTTGTCGGCCGTGGCCACGAGCAACGTATTGCCCGCCAGGCCAAGCGCCTTGAGCATCGCGGCCATGTCCTTGGTCTTGGGCATGTCGAACGTGAGGTCGTCGATCAAGACCAGCTCGTTGTCCTTGATCTTCGCGGCCAATGCCATTCGCGTGGCCAACTGCAAAGCCTTGCGGGGCAGCTTATAGGAAAAATCACGCGGACGTTTAGCGAAGGCGTGGCCGCCGCCACGACGCACCGGACTGCGACGCGAGCCGGCCCGAGCGTTGCCCGTGCCCTTTTGGCGATACATTTTCTTGGTCGAACCGGCAACCTCCGCCCGGCTCTTGGTGCGAAACGTACCCAGCCGCTGATTGGCCTGGTACATCACCACCGCGTCGTGCAGCAACTGCTTGTTGATGCGCGGCGCTAGCTCCGTGGGGTCGATTTCGTACGTCCCCACTTTCTTGCCGCTGCGATCGAGAATATTAAGGCTGGCCATGTTCGAACTACCGCTTGTTGGTTTCCCGAATGATCACGTAACCGCCGTTAGGGCCTGGCACGGCCCCTTCAACCAGCAGCAAGTTATTGTCCGCGTCAATCCGTACAACCTTCAGATTCCGCTGCGTGCGGCGTTCGTTGCCGTGCCGCCCCGCCATGCGACGCCCCTTGTGCACGTGTCCCGGAAACTGCGATTGCCCGATGGAACCGGGCAAACGATGCACTTTCTTGACGCCGTGCGTGGCCCGTTGGCCAGCCATGTTGTGGCGAACCATGACGCCTGCCGTGCCGCGACCCTTGCTCGTTCCGGTGACGTCCAGGGCCTTCGCATTTTCAAACTGCTTGACCTCAAGCACCTGACCGACCGAAATGCCTTCCACCATGCCGCGAAACTCGCGGACGAATCGTTTGGGCTCGCAGTCGGCCTTGGCGAGCAGCTCAACACCTGCTTTGGTGCGAGTTCTTGAACGCTTGCTGTCAAGTCTGGCAACCTGACCACGGATACCACGACTGGCCAGCCGACGGGGCTTGTCAAGAAAGCCCAACTGCACGGCATCGTAGCCATCGCGATCGATGGTTCTCAACTGCAGCACGTGGCACGGGCCGGCCTCAATGACCGTCACCGCCCTGACGTTGCCACTTTCATCAAATACTTGTGTCATCCCGACCTTCCGGCCGAGCAGTCCGAGTGCCATCGTCATATTCCCCAAGGTCTAGTTGCCGGACGGGAGACAGG
Organism: Planctomycetaceae bacterium; assembly: GCA_005773095.1. Classification (GTDB taxonomy): domain Bacteria; phylum Planctomycetota; class Planctomycetia; order Pirellulales; family PALSA-1355; genus SXHT01. The sequence continues at coordinate 2,399 of SXHT01000068.1, read as the reverse complement.
AGAAAAATCTTCGGCAATTGCCAATTTCCCCAGCTTACCCGCTCAGCCTCCAGTGCATAGGAGTTCTCGTGTTCGAATTCTTATCGCCGGCTGGATGCCTTGATTTTGATGTCAACGCCCGCCGGCAGGCTTAACTTATTCAACGCTTCAATCGTCTTGGCCGTGGCTTGAACGATGTCGATCAGCCGCTTGTGCGTGCGAATCTCAAACTGTTGACGCGCCTTCTTGTCCACATGCGGACTGGAAAGCACGGTGTAGCGTTCGATCCGCGTCGGCAGCGGAATGGGCCCGTGCACCACGCTGTTGGTCCGTTTCGCCGTATCGACGATTTCGGACGCGCTTTGATCCAAAACCGAATGGTCGTAAGCTTCCATTCGAATGCGAATGACTTCTTGAACTGCCGCCACAGTCAAACTCCGCCCGAGGGATCGAAACGGCCAAAAATCCACACAAACCGAAATCTTCCGCCATGTGGGAAGCCTCGTAATGTAAAAGGTTTCAGAAGGGCTGTCAATTGCCCCTGGATGAAATTCTCGCCGCCAATCTGTTATCCGCTGGAGGGCCGGCTGGGCCGGCCGGATTCGCGTGACTTTTCCATCCACGGCCGGCAAAGCCGCCCCTGCCAGGTTGCCGAATATAAAAAACTGATCGGCGGTGGGCGGAATTACTCTTCGCGTAACACCGTCCTCAAGACCATTAACTTCGCCACCACGATGACCGCAGCCAGTCTTACATGAACGATTCCAAGACCTGGGCGGGCGCCGGGCCGTAGGCGCAGGGCTCCATCGAGCAACTGGCGCGACCCTGGCTGAGACTGCGCATCGCGCTGGAATAGCCGAACAGGTTGGCCAGCGGGGCCTGGGCTTCAATCACCGTGCTTTTGCCGCGGTTGGTGGTATGGGTGATCACGCCACGACGTTGCTGCAAATCGGCGATAAAATCCCCTAAATGCTCTTCCGGCGTGACAATTTCGACCTTCATGATCGGCTCCAAGAGCACAATACCGGCGGCCGTGAGCGATTTATTGAACGCGTCGGCGGCCGCGTAGCGGAACGCGATTTCGCTCGAATCGATCTCGTGCATCTCGGCGCCGAGCACCGTGATCTTTACCTTGAGCAACGGACATCCAAGGGAACCGCCTCCGGCGGCTTGCTCCTTTAATGTATCAAGCACCGCCGCAAGGTAATGTTCCGGAAGACTGACACCCGGCGCCATGCTCACGAGCACGGGCGTCGCACCGCCATCGAACGGCTCCATGCGGATCCGGACCCTGGCAAATAGCGACTGTCCCGCATGTTGACGATGGCACTCGCCGGTGACGTCCGCCGCGTGGGCAACCGTTTCTTTATAGCTCACACGCGGGGTGTGGATCCGCACCTTGAGGTTGAAGTCACGCAGTAAGCGATGCGTGATGACCTCCAAGTGCAGCTCGCCCATGCCGCTGATCAAAGTCTGGCCAGTCTCCTCGTTCTCGCGAGCGCGGAACGTGGGATCTTGCCGTCGCAGCATCTCCAGAACTTCGGCCAGTTTTTTCCGCTCCGCCGAATTGTCCGGCTCAATCGCCATCGAGATCACCGTTTCCGGAAATTCGATCGATTCCAGCAAAATCGGCGATTTCGGGTCGCAAAGGGTATCCCCCGTGATCGACTCCCGGGGGCCGATGATTCCCACAATATCGCCGGCGCTGACTCCCTCGATTTGTTCCTCGCGCTTGGTGCTGTGGATCTGCCAGAGCTGCGAGACATTCTCTCGCTTGTCCTTGCCCGGATTGAGCACGCGGCTATTCGGTGTGAGCTGGCCGGAGTACACACGCAGCCAAACAAAATCGCCATGCTTCGAGGGAAGCACCTTGAACACCAATCCACAAAATGGCTCGTCCGGCGAAGTCTTGCGTTTTTCAGTCTTGTCCTTCCTGCCGGGAAGCGTGCCCTGCACCGGCGGACGGTCGGCGGGACTCGGAAGGTACCAGCCGACGCCGTCGAGCACCGGCTGCACGCCAATCCGATCAAGGGCCGAGCCACAGAAAATCGGCTGGACTTGCTGGGCCACGACCGCCTGGCGAATGACTTTGCGCAGGAGTTCCACCGACGGCTTCGCACCCTCGAGCGTGAGCTCCATCAGTTCGTTGCTAAAGTCGTAGAGCGACTCCAATAACTCGTCTCGCCAGATGCCCGCATCGTCCGCCAACTCGTCGGGAATCTCACTTTCGACGATCTCACGACCATCCGCCTCTTTGTTGAAGGTGTGCAGCTTCATGGTCACAAGGTCGATCAAGCCGCGGAAGGGATTGGGGAAGTGCGGTGGTCCGAGACCCACGGGGATCTGCAGCACGAGCGGCCGCGACACAAGGCGCTCGCGAATCTCCTTCACCGTGCCTTCAAAGTCGGCCCCTTCGCGGT
>SXHT01000067.1 GCA_005773095.1 Planctomycetaceae bacterium | reverse complement strand
GCTGTAAAAACTTCAACCAGGCGCTGCGACATGACAAAAACCTCCGTGAGTGAGTTGCTCCACGAAGGAATTCATGCAAGCCCCCTTGATTCTTTCAACCCACTGGAAATACTGCCAAGGATTAAGATGCGATTGCCGTGCTGATTGTACTCGTCCGCGTCGATCAGCACGGGACGGCTGTAGAAGGCATCGACGTTCCAATCTTTCCCTTTCCAGAACAGTTTGTAGCCTTCGAAGGTGCACCGGGTATTGGCCCAGTCAAGCGGCGAGATCAATCGCTCGGAACCGTACAACAGCTCCTGCCGACCGATACGGACGAAGAGGTCGCCGTCCTCGGCTTCCAGCATTCTGGCGTCCACGAAGAGGTTGAGCATTTCGAACCGGTCTTCTTCGATCTGTCGCGCCGGTTTGTCTTCCGCGTAGCTGACGGCATCGAGCATTTCCGCGTAGCCGCGCAATCCTTCGCCGTATTGCAAATTTCCAAACAGCCGAAAGCGCTGGAGCAGAAAGTCGTCATCGATGCCGGTCAGTCCCAAGCCGCGCATGTTGCTTTCACTCTGTTGCCGATAGCGAAGCTGGCCGCCGATGTCGTACACCACACAGTCGCAAGCCGTGCGACGCTTGAAAGCGTCGCCGAGAAGCCATTGGTCGTAGAGCGGGCTATCGATAAATGCAAAGTTGTTGTCGTAGAACAGCGGCTTGTATGCGCCGTTGACGGCCTTCTGAAAATCGGCCTGCTTCCTGGCCGCGGAGGCGGCTTCGGCCGTGAGGCTTGACGTGGCGAATTCGTTGGCGGTCAGGGTCGAACCGACATGCCATCCAGACTTAACCTGCGGCGGAGGCCGTGCAGATGATCGCCAGAGCGATGCGGCTCACACCTCGACGGCTAACGCCCATATCGAATTCCCTGTATTTGTGACCTCGGTCCACTGTTCGAAACCACTCAGCGCGACATCTATGTGCCTATCATCGTGCCGCAATGCAGGAGGCTGAGGATTTTTCGACACCAACTGATTCGGCTAACCCAGCCGTTACAGCTTGCCCCGCGAATCACTCTGCCAGCATCCACACCAGAAACTGACGCTTCCGCGGCTCACAGATCAAACCTGCGCAGGAGCAATTTCGCCGTGCTAACCCGACTTCCCCACTATCACTGATAGCAATGCGGTGCTGTCACGCATCTAAGTGCTTTGCAGATAGCAAGTTATGGACGCGCCACAACGAATGACCGATTTTGCCACGTAGTGGAAACTTTTGGGCTGCTGGCATTGGTGCATAAGGACTTACGTCAAACGTTGGGGAAGCTGGGCTAATCGGCCGCATCTGGGTCGAGATGTGCGTAGGGGCGCGCTTGTGATATCACGCCGACGGCGCGAAAGCCTCGATTGCATTTGTCCGTCCCCATGCCTGATCCAGGCAGAAGAGACGGTGGGCGACGAAGTGATGTGCGAAACGGCGCAGCGGGCCGTTGGTTAGTGTGCGGTCCTGGTGACTTGAGTCGCACACTTCACCGATCGTGATTCGACCTTCGGATGCCCCATAACTTTTGATAGACGACGATGCAGCTTAACGTCGATAGGATCGGCAGAGCTTTTCATCCGTCCGTGAAAACGTTCGGCATCGAAATCCAGTACTAGGAGTCACAAGGCATGACGATCGTAGCCGCGAATCGGATCACGGAACGCATCGATGCGATTACCCGAATTCCCTCTGAGTATCGATGCGCGACGCCGCCGTGCCCTAAGAGCGTGAAAATTGAACTGACGGCCCGGTGTGACTTCAACTGCTTCTTCTGCGCAACGGCGAAACGGTTGCGGCATAAGGCCGACATGGACGAGGGCTTCTTTCGGCGGATCGTCCGGGAGATGCGCGATGCCGGCGTGCAGGAACTCGGGATGTTCTACCTCGGCGAATCATTTCTCTGCCCCTGGCTTCCTGAGGCGATCGAGTACGCCAAGAAAGATTGCGGCTATCCTTATGTGTTCTTGACTACCAATGGTCGCCTGGCGACGCCCGACCGCGTGGAATCGTGCATGTTGGCCGGACTCGACAGCCTGAAGTTCAGCTTCAACAACGCCAACCCGGAACAGTTTGAGGCGGTGACACAAGTGAAGGGGAAAGACTTCTTCCGCATCGTGGAGAATATTCGAGAGGCGCGGCGTGTTCGCGACGAAGGGGGCTATCAATGCGGATTGTATGCGTCTAGCATCCGCTACGATGGTGAGCAATTAGCCCTAATGGAAGAGGCAGTGCGAGAGATCGTGCCATTTGTGGACGAACATTATTGGCTGCCGCTTTACGGTCAGGCTGGTCTGACCAGCGGCGCGAACGGCACCCGACCGGTGGCCGGTAATCCCGGGCGTCTCGAGGCGATGCGTGAGCCGATTCCGTGTTGGGCAGTCTTTACGGAAGGGCATATCACCTTCGATGGCAGACTCTCCGCCTGCTGCTTCGACCACGATGGCCGATTCAACATGGGAAATCTGAAAACGTCAACCTTTGTCGATGCGTGGCACAGTCTGACATTTCAGAATCTTCGCGGTGCGCATCTGACAGGCAACGTGTGCGGCACGGTCTGTCAGAACTGCATTGCCTATCAGTGAGCGGCTGTCCGCCGCGACGTGTCGTAAGAGCTAAACAAGCTGCGCAGGTTGGTAGATACAGTCCGGCTCTTCAGCCATCAGCTGGCCAGAGACGGCGTAGGCTCGCGCCCGACTTCCGCCGCAGATGTGGCGGTATTCACATATTCCACATTTGCCCTTGAGTTGGTGTGCGTCACAGAGCAGTCGGAACACGGGCGCGTGCTGGTAAACGCGCACTACGTCGTCTGCCGGAAACCTGCCGCAGACGACCGGCAAGAAACCGCTCGGGTAAATCAATCCCGTGTGACTGATGAAAATGATTCCCTTGCCATCGTTGATGCCGAGCGATGACCAACGATTGATTGGTCGATGCATACCCTGCGGCGCAGTCCCTTTCCAGCCGCGATTGCGTAGTTGTTGCAGCACGAAGCGGCGATAATGGGGAGCCTCGGTGGTCTTGATGCGATACGGTTTATCGAGCGAGTGTCGCCATAACTGCGCGAATGCCTCTTCGTATTGCTCGTCAGTTAATCGCCGTTGATCTGTGGCACGCCCGACGGGGACCAGAAAGAACGCCGACCACAGGACGATTCGAGTCTTTTCCAACTGCTCTGCCATGATGTCGAGTTGGTCGAAGTTGCGCGGTGTGAGCGTTGTGTTCACCTGGGCTGGAACGCCCAAATCCTGCACCATGTCGAGGATTTGCCACGTGCGAGCATAACTTCCGCCCATGCCGCGAAAGCTATCGTGAGTTGCAGCGTCGGCCCCATCGAGACTGATGGCAATTCGTGAGATCCCGGCATCTTGCAGTCTGCGGATCGCCTCATTGGTCACCAGCGGCGTGGCGAACGGGGTGATTGCCACTTCGATTCGCTTCTGAACCGCGTACTCGATCAGCGAGTAGATGTCCGTCCGTTTAAGCGGATCCCCGCCTGTGAGCACGAGCGGTGCAGTGAACCACAAGATCTGGTGTTTTGTGCGCGAGTTCTCGCCATTTTTAGTACATGGGCAGACTGCCGTGAATCGATCGCCCAGCAGTTTCAACCGGGTATACTTCATGCGATCATGGAGGAATGTCCTTAACCGCCCGCACCCAGCGCCGTTATGATCACCGCCTCCGTGAATTGGTCTGGCAGACTCAGAGCATCGACGCGGCCGTACGCCACGGAGTGCCCCGTTCCACGGCGCGCGGCTGGTTGGCGCTCCTGAAAAGACCGGTCGTGACGCTGAAGGTAGCCAACCAGGACGCCATGCAGCTGCAACAGGAAGTTATTGCGCTTCGCCGGCGGGTTGATCGCCTCGTGGCATTGCTGCGGCTGATGGTGCTGTTGTTCAGAGGGGTGCATTCCCATTTTGCGCATGCGTTTTTCGACTCGGCAGGGGGGGGGAGTTTCCATTGGGTTCGAGGCTGCGGCTGGCGTTTCTGCCATTTGATCCGGTCGAGATCCGCTCGGCCGAGTGATCGGGTGGCGTGGCCCTTGGTTCCCCGATGGATGCCAAAATGTTCTTTCTTTTTCGTGGGCGTTCTTGGTACGTTGGCTTCCGTGACCGTGATGATCGGTCGGTGAATGACTTGGCACATCGCATGGAGGCGGTGGTTATGGGAGCGCTACTGGTGGATGGCCCGAATAGTCCGTTTGTGAAATCGGCCGAGGAGATGGCGGGGCGATTTTCCGCTGAACTCATGGGACTCATGCCCGTGTGGAAGGAACGGCTGTTACGTGACCCGGGCGGGCTTTGCGAGCTCGAGGTCGACGTGCATGCCGCTTTCGCGCGGGGAGCGGACTTGGTGGTGACTGGCTTGTTGGCTCTGGTCATGAAACAGCCCACGTTCGTGGACAGCTCGAAAGCGACGCGGCAGGGTTTCTCGCAACCACTTCGACGAGGGCGAGAACGCAAAATCCAGCTGCGACTGCTGGGAGGGCTACTGGTGTGGGCCACGTCGCTGTATTGCGCGGTGCGACGCCCCAAGGACTCCGCGACGCAGGAGCGGAAGCGGGGCGTCTACGTGGAATTGGCGCAATTTGGTTTTGGCAAGGGCTGCAGCCCGGCGTTGGAATCGGCAGTGGGGCGACAAGCGGCGCTTTGTCCCTCGTTCCAGTTCGCCGCCGAGCGAATTCAACGTCCAGGTGGTACTGCAATCCAGCAACCCCAACCCGCCACCGATCCCCGCCGACACGCCGATCGGCCGCTGGACGCTCACGGGCGTGATCATGCCGGAGCCGAGCGGAATTGCGCTGGCCGGCTTGGCGATCGTGGGCTTGGCCGAGGTGTGCCGGCGCGGCCGCAAAACCTGGTCGGCTATCCCAAGAAAGAAACAATCCAACGTCCATTTATCAGTGGATACGACACGTGGCGCGCTAACTTCGGCCGCACCGCCGGCAGCGGGGCCTTCGTAGCCGAGTCTCTCCGAGACTCGGACGTGTCAGTTTCGGAGAAACTGCCCTACGATGCCATCTCCGAGCCGGCGACGTTGTGGCTTCTCGTGATCGCTGGTGGCCTGCTCCATCTGCGACGTCGCGTGCCGCGTCGCGCGACTCGACCGCCGCTGTCGTATTTTCGTCCTCGCCCAGTTCATGTTTGCCGAGGTGTGCCATGCAACGGTTCATAAATGCGTTCTGGTGGTTGTTCATGACCGCGGTCCTGTTGGGCCTGGTGCTACCCTCTACCGCCGCCCGGGCGGCCGTCGGCACGCTGTCCGACTCCAGCGGCGAGGTCGTCGCCTGGGGCCACAACGGCCAGGGCCAGACCATAGTCCCCACGGGGACGTTTATAGGCGTCGCGGGTGGAGACAATCACAGCTTGGCAATTCGCACCGATGGCACGCTGTCCGGATGGGGCTTCGACTCCTCCGGCCAGAGCACGGTACCCGCGGGCACGTTTAGGGCGGTCGCCGGGGGAGGCTTCCATAGTCAGGGAATTCGCACCGACGGTACAATGGCCGGATGGGATGAAAGAAGAATTTGCTTTACTTACCCCAAGCTGAACAGCGTGGAACGTCGGGAGACGTTACAGGGCGGACCCGAAGCGACTCACGAGACGCCTATGGACGGCTTTTTTGTATTCGCCGCGTCGCAACCGCTGATGAGGTAACAAAATGCGCCGCGGGGAACACGAAATCTGAGCCGTTACAAAGCACTAGGCGAGCGAGGTGTGCGAGACGCCAAGACGAGCGCGGTGTGCGATTTGGCACAGAACGGCCGGCCGTTGCCGCGAGCGGCCCTTTGCAAGGACTTGCAAGTTCCCTGGCGCCTGATTTGCGGTACGAATCTCTAAGTCAACGGTGCGCCCGGCTGTCGCCCCCCTTCAAGGAGAATGTCATGAGCGCGAAGCGCAGTGGAGAGTCTCTCGATCGAAAATCATTCCTGCGATTCTTGATCGGGCTGACCGGAAGCATGGTCGGCGGCGCGAAGATCTTCGCCGATCCTGCGGATGCGGCAACATCCGGTTCCACGAACGCGCTTCCACGGCGCAAGCTGGGCGACATGGGAATAGAACTGCCCGTACTTGGCGTGGGGGGTTACCACATGGGAATGCCTACCGCCGAGCAAAAATCCAGAACGCTCATGGAAACGGCAATCGACGAAGGCATCCGCTTTTTTGACAACGCTGAGAGTTACCACGCCGGAAAATCCGAGCGATGGATGGGCGCCGCATTGCTCGGTGCACGTAAAGACGTGTTTCTCATGACCAAAACGCACGCGTTCCCCGAACGGACGGCCGAGAGCGCAAAACGTCACCTCGGAGAAAGTCTGGAGCGTCTTCAGACAAACTATCTCGATCTGTGGCAACTACACGCTGTCAAGACGCCGGAAGACGTCGACGCCTCGTTCCGCGCGGGCGGCGCCATGGAGTACATCTTAGAGGCGAAGGAGCAAGGAATGGTGCGCTATGTAGGCGTCACGGGGCACACGAGTGCGGAAGCTAATCTCCGCGCCCTAAAACATTTCGATGAAGGGTGGCGTTTCGACGCCTTTCAGTTCCCTTGCAATCCGATCGATGTACATCAACGCAGCTTTGTGCGCGAACTGCTTCCCGAGGTCGTAAAACGGGGCATCGCAGTCCTGGCGATGAAGACCGCGGCGGCAGGCGCCCTCGTGGATCAGAATGTATGCAGCATCGACGAATGTCTACGGTTTGTGTTGTCGCTTCCCGTGAGCATGGTGATTTCGGGGATGGCGTCCGCTGAGCACGTGCGGCGTAACGCTTCGATTGTGCGCGAAGCGCAACCCTTCACGCCGGCCGAGGCCGACGCCTTGCTGGCCCGGATTAAACCCCGCGCGACGCTCGACCTCGAGTCGTATAAATCGTGAGGAGCGAATTTCGCATCCTCGACGACGTCCCTCCACCACTCCATGCTCGGGTTCGCGCCTTAGTCGCCTCGACCTTGAAAAGGGGAGAAGTGCTGTAATAGCTCTTCACGTCGGTGCGAAAGACAAATTGGTTATTCGGCAGGTTGGCTACAACTTCCCGAACGGCTGACTTGGCTCCACCGTTACCAGCCAGATGAGTACAACGCGTCGATAGTCGAGGAACGAGACGTTTGGTAAACACAATCGCGATGGCCTTGAGCACAAGCGAATCCAAAGCTGACCAAATCTCAAGATGATCATCCGTGCGGTGAATTCGCCTGAGCGGAGAAAACCGGTAGCAGCCTGTTAACGGCTGGTGCTGAAGTTGCGGCTTGATTTCCGACCAGCGTTCGCGGACTCGCCACACTTCATCGTTGTGTGAGTAGTTCTTCCTGCAGTCGCCAAGCGAAGCCGGCCGGGAGTACCTGTTGCCGGGTTTCGGGAATAGCGGGAGCGCTTCCCAGCCCCCGCGTTCTAGGTTCTTCCCGCGAAGCCGGCCGCACGGTTTCCCCATTCATGCCCAATGGCCAGACAGTTTGTGAAACAAATCGCGCCACCCGGCCGCCACGGTGGGCGGTGTAACCAGTTGGCACGGCGTCCCGTCATCGTTCGGCGGGAACCGGCTCGGGTAGCGGGCCAAGAGTTCGTCCGCCGACGGGGCCTCTTCAGGCATTCGTACGATGGCCAAATCGAACAGCGTGTCCTCGACCAGTAACACGTCCGGGCCGATTCGCAGTTCACCACGGAACAGCGACCACGCGGCTTCGTTCACGCAGAAACGATAACCGCTCACGTCAGCCATGAAGTCCAAAGACTTCAGGTCTAGACGGTCTTTAGAGTCCGGATCGAAATCGGGGAAGTCACGTTTCAGTCGCTCCGCGTCTGCCGACATCAGAACCTCCGCATACATCCAATGCGCCCTGGCGAAGAAATGTTGCGCCAGCAACTCGAATTGCGTCCTTTCGTAGATGCGGAACACGTGGTTAAGGGCGAAGCCAAAGCCGAACGTATCGGCAAGCCGCCATCCCTTCGACGTGGCGGCGCCTAGGATCCGTTGTTGCTCCGTTTCGTCTCCCCGAGCAATCGCCGCGATTAACAGCGGACCGCGTTCTGCAGCCGTCAGGGTGTGGTACATCTTGCCGAGCGGTTTCGTGGTCACTTGTCATTCTCGCGACGTTGCTTCAAGACGTATTCGACGGATTCCAACCGTGAGGTTAAGTCCCCGGCCTCAATTGCCCGCAGCGAGATACCGGCCAGGTAGCCAATGGTCCGAGCCTTTTCGAGCGTTCCGGCTTCGGCATCGTTCCTCACGGCTTCAACCTGTTGCTCCAGGAGAGCCAGCACGTCGCGAGCCGTCCGCAGCCGGAATTCTCCCGGCAGCAGGGTTGTACACGGGGTTCGACACTCCCCCGCCCGCGTCAATCGTTTGTGCTCGCCCTGATACTCGCGATTCGTGTCAGAGTTGGCGTAAGGCATGGTGTTCATTCCCTCCAGATTGTCGCGTGTGTTTGACCTTCACTCGCTTCGGCTGAGAAGCCGGCACGGCCAACGCATCGTCGGCCGCCCGCTTGCAGATTGCCTGCCAGGTATCGAGCGGTACGGCCGCGTTCAGCGTCGCCAGGTATTCCTGATCAATCGGCCGGCGTGGCATCGGTTTGCCGTTGGCTTTCATCGGGCCATGCTCCGCAGATGAATGAACCGAACTGTCACTTATCATGCGCGGCCGCGCATGCACATGAAAACGGTACACACTCGGGCGCTTTCGGGTGCGCAGCACCACCCGATTTAGTCAGCCGAAAAAACAAGGGATTTTCACGCGCCGACTGCGGCGTAAAATCGGGCGCGGCGCGTGCGCCTTAGCGCGGCTTACGGCCGCGCTGTCGGTAGGGAATTTTCGGCTTCTTGTTGCGTTCAGCCCAACGATTCGCGGCGTTTTTGATTGCTTTTCCGTCAAAGATGATGCTCCAACTCTTCGCGAGAGCGTGTTTCTTCAGCTGACTTGCGATGGCGGAAAAGGTGAGCAACTTGTCTTCTTCCGGTTTGCAACACAACTTGTACAGCCATTTGTCGCGGGCTCCGTTGGTGAAAATGACAGGCGGCTTGAATTGCGTGTTGTCTCGGGTTGATGTCGCCGTGGCGTGCGTGTTTGCAGCGGCGAGTCCAGGCATTGATTTGCATAGATCGAGCTCGAACTCCTCGTGAAGTTTGATAAGCTCTTGGATCGCAGTCTGCGCAGCATAGACAGCGTTCTGAAATACATGAGCGAACGTGCCGACGGTTGTGTAATCCTCGACTTTGTTTCGAGCGTCTTTGATGGTCTCTTGCAATTGCTGGCGCCGGCAAATCATCCCGCGGGGCCAGTACCGATAGACAAGTTCAAACCTTGCTTCGGGCAAATGGTAGAGTGGCCAAAATACCGCGACGTTCTTTTGCAACCATGAATCCTTGCAAACGTTAGAATAGATAATCGCTACTTCAGACGAATCGTCAGGAACCAAAGCATCATCAAGCACGACACAGGCTCGATGGAAAGCAATTAGCCGTTGCGTTTCTCTCAAGAGCGTTTCAATTAGACGGGGAGGAAGACTTCCCGGATTAGGCGCGGGCGCCGCGGCCTTTGGTCGCCTTTTCATTATGCAACACCTTTCTGCTGAACCGGCCGACGGCTGCCGTGGGGTGTTGCAATCCACGACAACCGCCAGCCCAGTGGGAGCTACCCACAAGCCCAGCAATTTGAGTTTAACTGATCAACCGATCTTCGCCATCACGTCGATCGCTCGCCCGTGATCCACTTCCGCATAGACTTCCGTGATCGCAGCCGAGCGATGGCCCAGGATGATTCGGGCAATCTCGATTCCATGCTCCCGCCGGAGATTCGTTGCCGCGTTGTGGCGGAGTTGATGTGGGTGCCAGTGTGGAATCAGGGCCACGTCCTTCGGCTCGATGCCGGCGGCTTCTGCGGCCTTCAGGCGGGCCTTGTTGGCACGTTCAATGCCATACTCAATCGCCCGGCGGTATGAATCTGGGATGTACCGTGCCCCGAGTTTCTTCCGCCTGAGTCCACGGTTATTCGTGCCGGGTCGATTGCCGCACGATAGCGGCGTCTTTCT